>JAFGPU010000546.1 GCA_016936035.1 Acidimicrobiales bacterium | reverse complement strand
GGCTGCTGCCCGCCCTCGGCGGGGCGATCGGCGCGATGAGCGAGCCGATGGTCAGCCACGACGTCGTGGCCTTCTACCTGCTGTCGCAGGAGGTCGCCAAGCACGTCAAGGTCGTGCAGTCGGGGCAGGGTGCCGACGAGGTCTTCGCCGGCTACCACTGGTACCCACCGCTGCTCGCGCCCGGCGCGGGTGCCGACGGCGGGGTCCTGGCGTACTCGGAGGCGTTCTTCGACCGGCACGACGAAGCGATGGCCGAGGTGGTGGCCGCAGCCCACCGGTGCCCGGACGACGCGTCCGGCGAGTTCGTGCGCAGCCACTTCGCCCGGCCCGGGGCGTCGTCGCCCATCGATCGGGCCCTCCGCATCGACTCCGAGGTGATGCTGGTCGACGACCCGGTCAAGCGGGTCGACAACATGACGATGGCCTGGGGCCTCGAGGCCCGCGTGCCCTTCCTCGACCACGACCTGGTCGAGCTGGCCGCCGCCTGCCCGCCCGAGCTCAAGGTCGCCCAGGGCGGCAAAGGCGTGCTCAAGGAGGCGGCCCGCCAGGTGATCCCGGCCGACGTGATCGACCGGCCCAAGGGGTACTTCCCGGTACCGGCGCTCACCCACCTCGAGGGCCCGCTCTACGACATGGTGCGCGACGCGCTCACCGACCCGGCCGCCAAGCAGCGGGGTCTGTTCGAGCAGGACTACGTCGACCACCTGCTCGCCGCACCGAACGCCGAGCTCACCCCGCTGCGCGGCAACAAGCTGTGGCAGCTCGGCCTGCTCGAGCTGTGGCTGCAGACCCACGGGATCGCGCCGTGACCGGCCCCGGCCGCGAGCACGACGACGACACATCACGCGACAACGGCATCGACGACCCCGGCGGCGATCAGCCCGACGACGGGGCGGCCGGGTTCGAGCGCGGCCGGCGCGAAGGCCCGACCGGCACGGCCCTGCCGCACCGCCTGTCGGGGGGATGGGACCGCCACGACGCCATCTCGACCACCAGCTGGCAGCAGCCCCCCGAGCACCTCGTCGCCTCGATGGCCCGCGACGTCGTCGTCGACATGGGGTGGGGCCGCGTCCTGTTCGGCCAGACCTTCCGGTCGTCCGCGGCCATCGTGTCGCAGCTGCGCGACGAGGCCGAGGGCCGGCGCGACATCTGCCTGTACGCCCGCGACCCCCACGTCCTCGTGGCGCAGGCACCTCAGGAGCTGTTCGTCGATCCGTCCTACACCTACCGGTTCTGGCTGCACCAGGCCATGCCCCGGCGTGACCCGATCCGCGGCGTGATCGTGCGCGTGCTGGCCACGCGCGAGGACGCCGACGCCGTCAACCGCATCTACGTGCGGTGCGGCATGGTGCCGGCGCCCGCCGACGTGCTGTGGGCCAACCAGCAGGCCCGCCACATCACCTACCTCATCGCCGAGGACGCCCGCACCGGCGACCTCATCGGCACGGTGGCGGGTATCGATCACGCGCTGGCGTTCGACGACCCCGAGGGCGGCTGCTCGCTGTGGACCCTGGCGGTCGACCCGGCGTCCCAGGTGCCCGGGGTCGGGGAAGCGCTGGTGCGGGCGCTCGTCGAGCGCTTCCACACCCGCGGCCGCGCCTACCTCGACCTGTCGGTCATGCACGACAACGAGCCGGCCATCTCCCTCTACGAGAAGCTCGGCTTCGAGCGGGTGCCGGTGTTCGCCATCAAGCGGAAGAACGCCATCAACGAGCGCCTGTTCGTGGGCGAGCACGAGGGCCTCGACGACCTCAACCCGTACGCCCGCATCATCGCCGACGAGGCCCTGCGGCGGGGCGTGACGGTCGAGGTCCTCGACGCCCGGTCGGGCGAGATCCGCCTGTCGCACGGCGGCCGCAGCATCGTCACCCGCGAGTCGCTCTCGGAGCTCACCACCGCCGTCGCCATGAGCCGCTGCGACGACAAGCGGCACACGCGACGCATCCTCGCCCGGGCCGGGCTGCCGGTGGCAGACGGGCGCGACGCCACCTTCGACGAGCGCGACCACGACTTCCTCGCCGAGGTCGGCGAGGTGGTGGTCAAACCCGCCCGTGGCGAGCAGGGCATGGGCATCACGGTGGGCGTGACCACCGGCGAGGGCCTCGACCGGGCCCTCGCGCTGGCCCGTTCGTACGGCCCCCAGGTGCTCATCGAGGAGCGCGTGCAGGGCGAGGACCTGCGCATCGTCGTCATCGACCACGAGGTGGTCGCCGCCGCCATCCGCCGCCCGGCGGGCGTGGTCGGCACCGGCCGGCACACCGTGCGGGCCCTGATCGAGGCCCAGAGCCGGCGTCGCGAGGCCGCCACCGGTGGCGAGTCGTCCATCCCGCTCGACGACGAGACGGCGCGCACGGTCGAGGCAGCGGGCCGGTCGCTCGACGACGTGCTCGCCGAGGGCGAGCGCCTCGCTGTGCGTCGCACCGCCAACCTGCACACGGGCGGCACGATCCACGATGTCACCGCCCAACTGCACCCCGACCTGGCCGCCGCGGCGGTCGACGCGTCGCTGGCGATCGGCATCCCGGTCACCGGCCTCGACATGATCGTGCCCCGGGCGGACGGGCCCGAGGGCGTCTTCATCGAGGCCAACGAACGACCCGGTCTCGCCAACCACGAGCCCCAGCCGACGGCGGAGCGCTTCGTCGACCTGCTGTTCCCGACCACCAAGGCGCTGCCCTGGGGGTGGCGTCCCGAGGCGCCCAGCGAGGCGACGTCCCGACCCTGACCGCGGCGGGATCGGCCGGTCGAGAAGGCGTGGCGTGGCGGGTGCCCGCCGCGGATACGGTGCGGCCGTGACGACGTTGCCCAAGATCGATGTGCCCTGGACGCTCGACCTGCTGCTGCGACTCCTGCGCACGCCCAGTCCCGCCGGGCGCACCGACGCGGTCATGCAGCTGCTGGGCGACGTGCTGGCCGATCTCCCGGTCGAGCTGACCGTCACCCGCCGAGGCTCGCTGCTCGCCCGGCTCGCCGGTGAGCGCGAGGGCGCGCGGGCCGTCGTCGCCCACGCCGACACCATCGGGTGCATGGTCCGCGACCTCAAGCCCAACGGACGCCTCGCCATCGTGCCCGTGGGCTCGCACAGCTCGCGCTTCGCCGAAGGCTGCCGGGTCACCGTCCTGACCGACGACCCCCGCCGTACCTACACGGGCACGATCCTGCCGCTGATGGCCAGCGGTCACGCCTACGGCGAGGACGTCGACACCCAGCCGACCGGGTGGGACCACGTCGAGGTGCGCGTCGACGAGCACTGCTTCGACGCCGACGACCTGGCCGCCCTGGGCATCAGGATCGGCGACTTCGTGGCCATCGACTCGCTGCCGATCGTCACCGACAACGGCTACATCAACGCCCGTCACCTCGACGGCAAGGCCGGCGTCGCGGCGGCGCTCGGCGCGCTGCACGCCCTCTGTCGCGACGGGTGCCCGATCCCGCACGAGGTGCACCTGCTCATCACCATCGCCGAGGAGGTGGGGCAGGGTGCCAGCCACGGCCTGCAGGAGGATGTGGCCGAGATGGTGTCGCTCGACAACGCCGTCTGCGCGCCCGGCAACCACTCGATCGAGGACGGGGTGACCATCCCCATGCTGGATGCCACCGGGCCGTTCGACTACCACTTCACCCGCCACCTGTGCGGACTGTGCGAGCAGCACGGCATCCGGTACGCCCGTGACCTCTTCCGCTACTACCGGTCCGATGTGGCGGCCGCGCTCGAAGCCGGCGCCGAGACCCGCGCGGCGCTGGTGGCCTTCGGCGTCGACGCCAGCCACGGGGCCGAACGCACCCACATCGACTCGATCGAGGCCGTGGCCCGGCTGCTGTGCGCCCACCTGCTGTCGCCGCTCACCTTCGAGCGCTGGGACCGCGAGCCGGTCGGCGAGCTGCGCGACTTCCCGAGCAACCGCCAGCCGGCCCCCACCGAGCGCTTCGGCGAGCTGCCGACCGAGTAGCGGTCGATCCCGTCCGGCGCGGCCACCGGCGC
>JAFGPU010000119.1 GCA_016936035.1 Acidimicrobiales bacterium | reverse complement strand
CAGCACCCCAACATCGTCAGCGTGTTCGACTGGGGCGAGGCCAACGGCACCTACTTCATCGTCATGGAGTACGTCGAGGGCCACACCCTCGCCGACACCATCCGCGACGAGGGGCGCCTGCATCCCGACCGCGCGGCCGAGATCACCTCCGACATCGCAGCGGCCCTCGGCTTCGCCCACCGCAACCGGGTGGTGCACCGCGACGTCAAACCGGGCAACGTGCTCATCACCCGCGACGGCGGCGTCAAGGTGGCCGACTTCGGCATCGCCCGGGCGCTCAGCGACTCGTCCGACCAGAACCTCACCAAGACCGGCTCTGTGATGGGCACCGCCACCTACTTCTCGCCCGAGCAGGCCCGGGGTGCGCCGGTCGACCCCCGCAGCGACCTGTACAGCCTCGGCGTCGTGCTCTACGAGATGACGACGGGCAACCCGCCGTTCGCCGGCGACAGCGCGGTGGCCATCGCCTACAAGCACGTCCAGGAAAACCCGATGCCGCCGCGGCGCGTCGACCCGTCGCTGCCCGAGACGCTCGAGGCGATCACGCTCAAGTGCCTCGCGAAGAACCCGGCGAACCGCTACCCGACCGCGCAGGACCTGCGGGCCGACCTGCGGCGCTACCTCGACGGCAGCCGCATCATGGCCGAGCCGGTGCTGGCGCCGCCCGTCGATCCGGGGGCCACCAACGTGATGGCCCCCACCGGCTACGACCAGACGGCCCTGGTCCCGGGGCCGGCCGGCTACCAGGCCGACGGCTACGACGACTACGACGACTACGACGAGTACGCCGACGAGGAGGAGCCCCAGCGGTCCAAGTGGTTCCTGGCCGCGCTGGTGCTGCTGCTGCTGGTGCTCGCCGGCCTGCTGTTCCTGCTGGCCAGCAACTTCGGCGGCGGCGAGGAACCGGTCGAGCAGGTGACGGTGCCGCACGTGATCGGCCAGCAGCTCGAAGCCGCCACGACCACGCTCGAGGCCGAAGGCTTCGAGGTGACACCGGTGTTCGAGACGTCGGACCGGCCCGAGAACGAGGTCACCGCATCCGACCCGCCGGCGGGCGAGGAGGCCGACCTGGGCTCCACGGTCACGCTGACGGTCAGCTCCGGCCCCGAGCCCGTGGTCGTCCCCAACGTGGTGAACATGACCGAGCCCGAGGCCCGCCAGGCGCTGACCGCGGTCAACCTGACCGCCACCACCGTCCAGGAGGAGAACGCCGAGGTCGAGGAGGGCCTGGTCTTCGAGCAGGACCCGCCGGCCGACCAGGAGGTCCCGCCCGGCACCGCGGTCACCATCAAGGTCTCGTCCGGGGCGGGCACCATCGAGGTGCCGAACGTGGCCGGCCAGTCGCAGGACGATGCCCGCAACGCCCTCGCCGGTGCCGGGTTCACCAGCGTCACCGCCTCCCAGGAGGCGTCGGACGACGTCCCCTCGGGCACCGTGATCCGCACCAGCCCGACCGCCGGCGAGTCGGTGTCGCCCGACACGACGATCACCATCGTGGTGTCGTCGGGCGCCGGCTCGGTCCCGGTGCCCAACGTCGAGACGCTCACCCGCGACAACGCCGTCACGGCGCTCGAGAACGCCGGGCTGAAGGCCGACGTCCAGGAGCAGGACGTGCCCGACGCCGGGCAGGACGGCATCGTGATCAGGCAGAGCCCCGCCCCCGGCCAGCAGGTCGAGCGCGGCGAGACGGTCACCATCTTCGTCGGCAAGTACCGCGAGCCGGAGCTGCCGCTCGACCCCGGTGGCGACGGGTGACGCCGCCGGTTCGCCGGTGCTGAGAGCCGCCCAATAGCTTGGCCGGCCATGGCCCGACGGTTGGTGTTGCTCCGCCACGGCGAGAGCGTGTGGAACCTCGAGAACCTGTTCACCGGCTGGTACGACTGCGACCTCAGCCCCAAGGGCGAGGCGGAGGCCGTCGCCGGCGGGCGGCTGATGTCCGAGCACGGGGTGCTGCCCGACGTGCTGCACACGTCCGTGCTCATCCGGGCCATCCGCACCGCCGAGCTGGCACTGGCCGAGCTCGGCCGGTCGTGGATCCCCGTGCGGCGCCACTGGCGGCTCAACGAGCGCCACTACGGCGACCTGCAGGGGCTCAACAAGAAGGAGACGGCCGAGAAGTTCGGCGCCGACCAGGTGCACATCTGGCGACGCGCCTACGACATCCCCCCGCCCACCATGGCCCGTGACGACGAGCGCAACGTGCGCCACGACCCGCGCTACGCCGACCTGCCGCCCGAGATCGTGCCCGACACCGAGTGCCTGGCCGACGTGGTCGACCGCATGCTCCCCTACTGGTACGACGCCATCGTCCCCGACCTGCAACCGGGCCGCACGGTCCTGGTGGCCGCACACGGCAACAGCCTGCGGGCACTCGTCAAGCACCTGAGCGCGATCTCCGACGACGAGATTCCCGGCCTCAACATCCCCACCGGCGAGCCGCTGATCTACGACCTGGGCGACGACTACATGCCGCTCGAGGACATCCCGGTCGACGAACGGTACCTGCGCTCGCCGGAGGAGATCCGGGCGGCTGCCGAGGCCGTCGCCCGCCAGGCCAGCGCCTGAGCGTCCGCCGGTTCGGGTCTCGCACCAGGCCAGCGCCTGAGCATCCGCCGGGGCTCGGCGGGGCGGACGCAGGTGGGGCTGGGCGCGGCTACGGTCGCCGGCGTGGACATGCCGGTGCATCCCGACCT
>JAFGPU010000545.1 GCA_016936035.1 Acidimicrobiales bacterium | reverse complement strand
CGGTTGGCGTCGGCCTGGTCGTAGATCGTGAAGTTGCGGGGGAAGCCCAGCTTGTCGGCGTCGCGCCGCAGCATGCGCACGCACGCCGAGTGGAACGTCGACACCCACATCTTGTCGGCCACCGGGCCCACCAGCGTCGCCACCCGCGACTTCATCTCGTCGGCGGCCTTGTTGGTGAACGTGATGGCCAGGATCTCGAACGGGCTGACCCCCTTGTCGCGGATGAGGTGGGCGATGCGGTGGGTGAGCACGCGGGTCTTGCCCGAGCCCGCGCCGGCCACGACGAGCAGCGGCCCCTCGGCGTGGGTGACAGCGTCGGATTGGACGGGGTTGAGCCCCTCGATCAGGTGCGAGATCGGGTCGCTGCCGGGTGCGACGGGCGCGCCGTCGGGCCCCGCGACGGCGTCGGCCACGCCGGCGGCACCGTCATCGTCGGCGGAGGCGGAGGCGGAGGCGGAGGCGCGGGCACGGGGGTCGGCGGGAGGCATCGGTGCGCCCATCGTAGGGGCGCCCTGGGACACCGGGGCGTGACCGCGGGGCCGCTCCCCCGCCGATGGCACAGCCGCGCCCGCACCGTGTGATGCTGGTCGGCATGGCAGCGGTCGAGCGGGTGCCCTACGACGAGTTCTCGATGTTCCACGAGAACGCCGAGGAGTTCGGCCTGCCCTACGACGGGCCGCCCGCCGTCCGCCGGGAGGCGGTCGAGGTCGAGCCCGGGCGGCACCTCAGCGCGCTGGTCTGGGGTGAGGCCGAGGCCGAGCTGGTGTTCCTGCACGGGGGCGCCCAGAACGCCCACACGTGGGACACGGTCGCCCTCGCCCTGGGTCGCCCCCTGGTGGCCGTCGACCTGCCCGGGCACGGGCACTCCGACGGCGGCCACGCCAACGCCCTCGACCCGGCGAGCAACGCGCGCGACGTCGCCACGGTGGTCCGTGCGCTGGCCCCGGGCGCCCGTGCGGTCGTCGGCATGTCGCTCGGCGGGGTCACCGCCATCGCCCTGGCCGCCCAGGCGCCCGAGCTGGTGCGCTCGCTGGTGCTGGTCGACATCACCCCGGGCGTCGACGAGCACAAGGCGTCGGCCATCGTGGCCTTCGTCAACGGCCCGGAGAGCTTCGACAGCTTCGACGACCTGCTCGCCCGCACCATGGCGTTCAACCCCACCCGGTCCGAGTCGTCGCTGCGGCGCGGCATCCTCCACAACGCGGTCCAGCGCGCCGACGGCAGCTGGGTGTGGCGCTACGCCCGACACCGGGCGTCGGCGCCCGGCGACGGCCCCACCGGCGACGGCCTCGCCGGCGACGTGGTCGCCGGCCATCCGGACTTCGGCTCGCTGTGGGACGCGGTGTCCGGCCTGACGGTGCCGGTGATGCTGGTCCGCGGGATGCTGCCCCAGTCGGTCGTCGACGACGCGGACGAGGCCGAGCTGCGGCGTCGCTGCCCGCAGGCCCGCATCGAGCACGTCGACGGGGCCGGCCACAGCGTCCAGGGCGACCAGCCCGTCGAGCTGGCCCGCCTCATCGCCGACTTCGCCCTGGACGTCTGAAGCCGATCCCGAGTCTCGGGCGCGCGAGCGGGTGGTGTCCCATGGATTCCGGGACCGGCGGTGCTACGTTGCCGCGACGTCGCAGGAGGGATCCGACGATGGCACCAGCAACTGACCCGGTCGAGGTCGTGACGACGTTCCTGGCGGCGCTCGAGGAGCTCGACATCGATCGCGCCCTGGAGCTCGTGTCGCCGGACATCGTCTACCAGAACGTCCCGCTGCCGCCCGCCCGGGGCACCGCCCAGTTCGCCCGGCAGATGCGCTTCGTCGAGCGCTGGTTCACGGGGTTCGAGGCCGAGGTGCACACCATCGCCGCCGAGGGCACCCGCGTGCTGACCGAGCGCACCGACGTTCTCGAGCGGGGCCCCCTGCGCGCGGAGTTCTGGGTGTTCGGCACGTTCGAGGTCGTCGACGGGCGCATCACCGTGTGGCGCGACCGCTTCGACTGGGTGACCGTCATCACCGCTGCGCTGGCCGCCATCCCCCGGGCGCTGTTCCGCTCGGTGGCCGGCTCGCCCTGACGCCGGCCGGCGACGCACCGGGCTGTCCAGCGGGCCGGGCCGGGCCGCCCGGCGGGCTACCCGGCCACCCGCCCGGTCGCGGCGACCGGAGTGGCGCCGGGTGCCGGGTTGGAGAACCGCATGACCCCGTCCTCGACGGCCCCGAGGCGCAGGGCCCGGTAGTCGCGCAGGTAGCTCTGGTGAACCTGCCACGGGAACGTCGAGCCCTGCTTGGGGAACCGGTCCTGCGACCTCTGCACGTAGCCGGAGGTCAGGCTCAGCAGCGGCCGGGGGGTGACGGTCGGGTCGTCGTTCACCGGGGTGCACTGGCGCACACCGCGCTCGCGCATGTGCTGGAGCAGGCGGGTGACGTACCGGCACGTGAGCTCGCACTTCAACGTCCACGAGGCGTTCGTGTAGCCCACCGCCATGGCCAGATTGGGCACGCCCTCGAGCATCATGCCCTTGTAGGCCAATGTGCTCGACAGGTCCACGGGCCGACCGTCGACGCTCACCTCGATGCCGCCGAGGAACAGCAGCTCGAGGCCCGTGGCGGTGACCACGACGTCGGCGTCGAGCGTGGCGCCCGATGCGAGCTGCAGGCCGGTCTCGGTGAAGGTGTCGATGTGGTCGGTGACCACCGAGGCGGAGCCGGCGCGGATCGCCCGGAACAGGTCGCCGTCGGGCACCAGGCACAGGCGCTGGTCCCACGGGTCGTACGACGGCGTGAAGTGGGTGTCGACGTCGAAGCCGGGCGGCAGCTGGCGCTCGAGGCCGGCGCGGAGGATGCGCTTGACGAGCCCGGGCCGGCGCTGGCTGAGCTGGTAGAACGCCTGGGTGGTGAGCGCCTTGTACCACCGGATCAGCGGCCCTGCGACCCGGGCGGGCAGCATGCGCCGCACCAGGTTGGCCAGGCCGTCCTGCGCGGGCAACGACATGATGTAGCTGGGCGACCGCTGCAGCATCGTGACGTGCGCCGCGGACTCGGCGAGCGACGGGATGAGCGTCACCGCGGTGGCCCCGCTGCCGATGACCACGACCCGCTTGCCGCTGACGTCGAGGTCGTCGGGCCAGAACTGCGGGTGGACGATGGTCCCACCGAAGCGCTGCATGCCCGGGAAGTCGGGCTGGTAGCCGTGGTCGTAGCGGTAGTAGCCGCTGCACGAGAACAGGAAGCCGCAGGTGAGCTGCACGGTCTCGCCCGTGTCGGTGCGCTCGGCCGTGACGAGCCACCGGGCGTCGTCGGTCGACCAGGCGGCGCTGACGATGCGGTGGTGGAAGCGGATGTGGCGGTCGATGCCCTCGTCCGCCGCCGTGGCGCGGATGTACCGCAGGATCGATGCGCCGTCCGCGATCGAGGTGTCGTCGTCCCAGGGGCGGAACGAGTAGCCCAGCGTGAACATGTCGGAGTCGGAGCGGAGGCCCGGGTAGCGGAAGAGGTCCCAGGTGCCGCCGATGGCGTCGCGAGCCTCGAGGATGGCGTAGGTGGCCCAGGGGCAGGCCGCCTGCAGGTGGTGGGCGGCCGCGATGCCCGACAGGCCGGCACCCATGACCAGGACGTCGAGGTGCTCGGTGGGGGCGGACGGTGCGGTCACGGTCGCCTCACGCCGCGGGGGCGCTGGGCGAAGCCAGCTTGGTGTTGAGCGTGCCCTGCTCGCCGAAGAGCTCGGCCCGCCACTGCTCGACCAGCGCGGTCGTGTCGTGGTCGTCGGGGTGGAAGTCGGGCCGGTTGTAGTCGCGCAGGCGGTCCCAGACGTGGCGCTGCAGCAGCGGCGAGCGCCGGAAGCGGCGCCAGCTGCGTCGCAGGTTGCCCTTGCGGTAGGTGGCCGGATCGAGGAGGAGCGACACGGTGATCTGCACGGCGAGCCCGGCGACGAAGCCGTAGCGGAAGCCGTTCATGGTCCACACGCGCAGGCGCTCGCTGCCACCGACCGCCTTGTAGACGTCGAAGGCGACGGCCTTGTGCTCGGACTCCTCGAGCGCGTGCCACAGGAACAGGTTGCGGACCTCGTCGTGGCCGAAGAGGGCGCGGGTCTCGCCGCTGCGGAGCAGCAGCTCGGCGAGGGTGGCGGTGAAGTGCTCGAGGGCGGCGGTGGCGGCCAGGTTGGCCCTCGGCGGCGCGATGCGCTCGCGGGTCCGGAGCCCCCAGCGGGTGAACCGCTCGACCTGCTTGGTGGGGTAGCCGAGCTGCGCGAGGCGGTCGTTGAGGACCCGGTGCTCGCGCCCGTGGACGGCCTCCTGCCCGATGAACCCTGCGACCTGGCGCTTGAGCTCGGGGTCGGTGATGCGGTCGCGGTACTGGCGCACGGAGCGGACGAAGAAGTCCTCGCCGTCCGGGAAGAGGGCGGACAGCGCCGCCGCCAGGTGGCTGAGGATGAGGTCGCCGTCGGCGGCGAAGTGCTTGGGGAGGTCCTGCAAGGACGCCTCGAACGAGATGCGACGCGTGGGGATCGTGCGTTGGGTGCTGCTGGTCGGCGTCATGGTTACCGACGGTAGCATTTCCGTTGAGAGTTTCCAGAGATTCCTCAAATTTCTCTGGTACCGTCGGCGCCTGATGACGACGATCCCGGCCCCCATGTCGGC
This sequence comes from Acidimicrobiales bacterium, assembly GCA_016936035.1. GTDB lineage: Bacteria > Actinomycetota > Acidimicrobiia > Acidimicrobiales > VFJN01 > ZC4RG19. The sequence continues at coordinate 6,288 of JAFGPU010000545.1, read as the reverse complement.
CCCGATCCCGGCGTCGACGACTCCGGCCCCGACGTCCCGGGCGAGCAAGGGCGAGCTGACCCGGCGCGCCATCCTCGACGCCGCCGTCGCCCGCTTCGGCCGCGACGGCTACCGGGCCACGTCGGTCGCCGACATCGCCCGTGCCGCCGGCGTCGGCGGCACGGTGCCCTACGCCTACTTCGCCAACAAGGAGGCGCTGTTCCTGGCGGCGGTCGACGAGGACGCGGCGGCCGTCATCCACCAGGCCCTCTCCGGCGTGCTGAGCGAGCCGGGCATGCCCGACTGGCGCGACACGCTGCTCGACGCACTGCTGGGCGCCGTCGACCGGCACCCCCTCGCCCGTCGCCTGCTCGCCGGGCTCGAGCCCGAGGTGACGGCACGCGTGCTCGAGATCCCGGCCCTGACCGACCTGCGCCGGGTCTGCGCCGAGCGGCTGGCGGTCGATCAGGCCGCCGGCGCGGTCCGCCCCGACGTCGACCCGGACACCATGGCCGACGGCATCGTCGCCATCGTCATGTCGCTGCTCATGTCCGTGGTGCAGCTCGGCCTCGGTGCCACCGGACCCTACGCCGGGTCCGTCGCCGCCGTCCTCGAGGCGGCGCTCGAGCCCACCCCCGGCGACGCCGCCCGCCCACCGGCCGCGCACCGGTCGGCCGCGCCACACCAGGGCGGCACCCCGTGAAGGCCGTGACCGACGCGCTCTCCCACCGCGGGCGCCGGCTGGTGTACGACACCTACGGCGAGGGCGACCGCGTGCTCGTGTACATGCACGGGCTGCTCCTCGACTCGGAGATGAACCGCGGCATCGCCGAGGCGGTCGCGGCCCAGGGCCACCGTGTCGTCCTGCTCGACCTCCTCGGGCACGGCCGCAGCGACAAGCCCACCCACGCCGCCGAGTACCGCATCGACTCCTACGCCGACCAGGTGTTCGCCCTGCTCGACCACCTCGGCGTGTCCGAGGCCGTGCTCGGTGGGGTGTCGCTCGGGGCGAACGTCAGCCTGTTCGCCGCGAGCCGGCAGCCCGAGCGGGTGCGCGGCCTGGTGCTCGAGATGCCCGTGCTCGAGTGGGCGGTGCCGTCCGCAGCCATGTTCTTCGCCCCGCTGCTGCTGCTGGTGCACTACGGGCGGGGACTCGCTCGCCTGCTCGGTGCAGGGGTGCGGCGGCTGCCGCGCCTCCCGTTCGACGCGGCGAACAGCCTCGTGCACGCAGCCGGCATGCCCCCCGAGGTGATGGCCGCCATCCTTCACGGGGTGCTCGTGGGCCCCGTCGCCCCCACCCAGGACGAGAGGGCACGGATGGACGTTCCGACCCTCGTGCTGGCACACCGCCACGACCTGATCCACCCGTTCAGCGACGCCAAGAGGTTGGCCGAGCAGATGCCGGACGCCGCGCTCGTCGGTGCGCGCTCACCGGTCGAGCTGCGCTTGCGCCCCGATCGTTTGACCGACGTCATCGTCGCGTTCAACGCCGCGGCCTGGCGCGCCGGGCGGGGGCCGGGCCCGATCGCCGCTGTGCCCGGATCGTGACCGTCCCCAGCCGGTCCGTTCGGTCAGGCCGGGTCGGCCAGCTCACCGGGTGAACGCCCGTCGGGCGGCGCCTCGGCGACCGCGGCGTCGAGCGCTCCCGGCGGGAACCGGGTGAGCCGGACGTCGGCATCGGCCCACATGAGCAGCGGCGGCAGCACGGCGAGCGCGCTCACCAGGGCCACGATCACGTTGAGGGCGACGAGGATGCCGAAGTCGCGCAGCAGCGGGTAGGACGACAGGCCGAGCACGGCGAAGCCGCCCACGCTCGTCAGCCCGGACGCCAGGAACGCCCGGCCGATGCGCACGGCGCCGACCTCGACGGCCGCGGCGGGGTCGCGGCCGCGGCGGCGCTCCTCGACGTAGCGCGCCAGGATCAGCACCGAGAACTCGGTGCAGGTGGCGATCACCAGTGGACCGGTCACGCTCGTGAGCGGGCTCAGCTCCCGACCGCTGACCAGGGTCACCAGTGACGACAGGCCCACGGCGATGGTCACGGGGACGAGCGGGAGCACGGTCATCGTCACGCTCCGGTACGCCAGCAGGAGGCACAGGGCCACCGCGCCGAGGGCCAGCCAGGTCATCTCGACCCGGTTCGCCTCGAGCAGCTCGACGAACTCGGCACCGATGGCGGCCAGCCCGGTGGGCACCCCGGACGTTCCCTCGGGCGGAGCGAGCTGTCCCACCGCGGCGGTCGTCCCTGCCGGCGGGTCGAGGTCGGCGCGCATCTCCTCCAGCAGCGCCCGGCGCTCCTGGAGCGTGATGGGGCGGATGGGGAACACGACGGCGGCCCGACCGCGGTCGGCGCTGACGAACGACTGCACGACGTCGGCCGGGGCGACGTCGTAGGTCGGCGGGTCGTCGAGGGCGCCGCCGAGCATGACCAGTGCCTCGTCCTGGCCGGGCGGGGCGCCGGTGACCTCGGCGACGATGCCGGCCAGGCTCGCGCCGCGCACCAGGACCTCGGGATGGCGCTCGACCTGGGCGTCGGCGAAGCGCTGCACCCAGCCGAGCACCTCGGTGGAGGTCACGTCCGGCGCCTCGACGAGCACGACGAGCTCGCTGGAGAACCCGCTGATCTGTCGCAGCCGGCCCAGCTCGTCCACCGTCGAGCTGTCCTGGGGCACCCAGCGCTCGGGATCGGTCTGGATCGTGAACCGGCCCTCGACGGCGAGGCCGGCCACGACGACCACGGCGCCGACGGCCACCACGGGCACGAGGCGGCGACGCAGCGCGAAGCACATCCACCTGACCATCCGCTCGATCGCCCCGCTCCCGGACGCGGCCGCCACGCCGGTGGGCCGGTGGCGCTCGCGCAGCACCAGGACGGCCAGCGGGACCAGGGTCGCGGTCACCAGCAGTGCGGCGATGCCGAGCGCCAGCATCAGCCCGAACTGCCGGATCTGGGGGACGTCGGAGATCTGCAGCGACAGGAAGCCGGCGACCGCGGCCAGCATCGCGATGCCGAGCGTCGGCACGAGGCGGGCGAAGACACGCCGGACCGCACCGGCGGTCGACCCGTCGACGGCGAGCTCCTCCTCGAACCGGCTGTGGATCTGGATCGAGAAGTCGACCCCCACCCCGATGAGGATCGGCAGCCCCGAGATCGTGATGAGCGTCAGCGGGACCCCGACGTAGCCCATGAGACCGAAGCCCCACACCGCACCGATCAGCACGACCGCCATCGACAGCAGGCGCCACCGCACCCGGAACACGCCGGCGAGCACGACCACCATCACCAGCACGGCGAGCAGCCCGAGCGTCACCAGGCCCGACTGCAGGTAGTCGTTGATGTCCCGGATCAGCTCCGGCGATCCCGTGGCGAACACGTCGAAGCCGTCGAGCTCGACATCGGCGACCGCGGCCTCGAAGGCGTCGATCGCGTCGTTGGTGTCGTCGAGCGGCAGGTTGCCGGGGAGGCGGGCCACGAGGAGCGCGTGGCGCGAGTCCGGGAACGCGTCGCGCAGGACGGGCCGGGTGGACGTCTCGGTCTCGTCCTCGTAGAGCAGGAACGCCACCATGGCCGGGTTGTCGAGGCTCACGGGATCGTCGAGGCCCGCTCCCTCCTCGAGGGCGGTCGCGGCGCGTGCCGCGCTGCCGTCCACCCGGGCGTCGAGCATGGCCTCGACCTCCGCCAGCCGGGCCGGCGTCGCGTCGCGCGCGGTCCGCTCGCGGGCGGCGGCGATCATGTCCTGCGCGATCGAGAACTGGCGCAGCCCGAACTCGAGTCCCGTCACCGGGCCGATGACCGAGTGGAACATGCCGGTGTCGCGCAGGCCGTCCTCCAGCTGCCGGAGCTGGTCGCGGTTGCCCGGGGCGACGAGGTCGTCGATGCGCCGCCCCTCGTGCGCGGTGATCACGGCGATCATCGCCTCGCCGCCGAAGTGGCGCTGGAACTCGGTGTTCTGCACCGAGATGGGGTGGTCCTCGCCGATCAGGCCCTCCTGGCTGGTCTCGAAGTCGAGGCGAGGCACGCCCAGGCCGAGCACGACCGAGACCGCAGCCGCGACGCCGAGCACGGTCCAGGGTCGGCGGGCGACCCACGCGGCGATCGCGGACTGCGGTGGTGTCACGGGCCCTCGTCCCCCCGCTCAGCGCGCCAGCCCGAACCGGCTGAGAAGCGGGTGGGGTCGCTCCGCTGCCAGCGTGTCGAGTCCCGCCTGGAGGGCCTCGGCCACCTCGTCGTAGCGCTCCTGCACCAGGCGGGGATCGTCGGCGGCGGCCGGACCGTCGCTCGACCAGTCATGGGCGTCGAGGAAGTCGACCGTCACCTTGGTCGGCAACGGGAGCGGTGGCAGCACGACCGGCGCCACCCCGAAGGGCACCCCGACGAGGAACGGCATGACCTTGACCCGGAGGCGATCGAGCCCCAGCGTGCGGGCGATGCCCTCGCCGCGCGTCAGCACCATCACGCTGTGGTGGGCGCCGTGGGCGACGACGGGCACGACGGCGGCCCCCGTGCGGAGGGCGAGGCGGACGAAGCCGGTGCGCCCGTGGAGGTCGACCCGGTTGCGCTGCGTCCAGGGCCGGCAGGCCTCCCAGTCCCCGCCGGGGTAGACGAGGACGGCGGCGTCCTCGGCCAGGGCCTGCTCGGCGGCCTGGCCGCTGGCGGGCAGGGCCCCGAACCGGCGGATCACCGACTCGACGCCCGGGATGGCGAACAGCAGGTCGTAGCCGAGGCCGAACGCTGGGGCGTCGAGCCCGCGCCGGTGCACCAGGGCGGCCGCGGTGATCCACATGTCCGGCATGTAGAACAGGCCGGAGTGGTTCCCGACGACGAGCACGGGGCCGGTCGCGGGAAGGCGCTCCGCGTGGCGCACCTCCGGTGCGAAGTACCGCATCGCCGCTTCGACGGTCGGCAGCTGGCGGCGGATGAACTCGACGTCCCGCCCGGACGACCGCATCTCGCGCGCTGCGGCGGCGCGACGCTCGAGCATCTGCAGCGGTGCGCCGACCGCACCCTTGGCTGCATCGGTGATCATGTGCATGATGGCTCGTCTCCCGGACACATCGTCGTGGCAGGGACGGGCGATGACCAGGGCCAAGGGTCCCGGGTCACCGGTCTTTGATCACCTCGACCAGCGTCGTCCGGTCGGCGCGGCGGACGTGCGCGGCGCGACCACCCGTCGGCGTGCCAGCGCACGTCCGCAGCGAGATGGGGCGCTACGGTGCCCGGCCATGCGGGGCGAGGGGCACCACAGCCGACGAGCCGTCGGGTCGTCACGCCCGAGGGCGCGCCACCCGGCGCGGCTCGGCCCGGCGCTCGCCGCGGTCGCCGCCGTGGTCGCGGGGCTCGCCGGGCTCGCCGCCTGCTCGGACGACGACGACGCCGGCGCGCCCGAGCCCGCAGCGCCGGCCGAGTGGGTGCGGGTGGGATACGACCTGGCCAACACCCGTGCCCCGAGCGACGAGACGGCCATCGGGCCCGACGACGTCGACGGCCTGCGGCCCGAGTGGGAGGTGCGAGGCATCGACGGGGTCACCGGTACCCCCGCCGTGAGCGACGGCACGGTGTACGTGGGCGACTGGACCGGGCACGTCCGGGCCCTCGACGGCGAGACCGCCGACGAGATCTGGGCGCACGACGTCGGGGGCGGCTACGTCGGCGGCGCCGTGGCCCTCGCCGACGACCGCGTGGTCGTGGGCACCTTCGACGCCCGCCTGGTCGCGCTCGACCGCGCCACCGGCCAGGTCCTGTGGGAGACGTCGGTCGACGACCACCCCAAGGCGGTCGTGTTCGGCTCGCCGGTCGTGGTCGACGGCCTGGCGGTGGTGGGCGTCGGCAGCTACGAGGTCTTCGCCCCCGGCGATCCCCCCACGTTCCGGGGCAGCGTCGTGGCGCTCGACGTCGAGACCGGTGACGAGCAGTGGCGGTTCCGGGTCACGGCCGGCGACGCCACCGAGGGCCCCGGTGTGTCGGTGTGGTCGTCGCCCGCCGTCGACACCGAGCGCGGCATCGTCTACATCGGCACCGGCCAGGCCTACGCACCGCCGGCGCCGCCCCGCAGCGATGCCCTCGTCGCCCTCGACCTGGGCACGGGGGACGAGGTCTGGTCGCGCCAGTTCACCGAGGGCGACGCCTGGACCATCGATCTGCCCACCGGCCTCGACGCGGATGTGGGCGCCATGCCCAACCTGTTCACGGCCGACGGCACCGACGCAGTGGGCGTGGGCGACAAGGCCGGGGCATACCACGTCCTCGACCGCGAGACCGGCGAGGTGCTGTGGGAGGAGCAGCTCACCGACGGTGGCCTCCAGGGCGGT
>JAFGPU010000014.1 GCA_016936035.1 Acidimicrobiales bacterium | reverse complement strand
CGTGTCGGCCGAGCACGTGGCCCGCACCGTCGAGCCGCTCAACCTCAAGGCCTTCATCCGCCACTACGAGCTGCCGGTGCTGGTCGGTGGGTGCACGTCGTACCAGGCAGCCCTCCACCTCATGCGCACCGGCGCGGCCGGGGTGCTCGTGGGCGCGGGCACCGGGGCCGCCGGGGTCACCCGCGAGGTGCTGGGCGTCGGTGTCCCGCTGGCCACCGCCCTGGCCGACGCCCGCGCCGCCCGCATGCGCCACCTCGACGAGACCGGGGTGTACTGCCACGTCATCGCCGACGGCGGGGTCACCACCGGCGGCGACATCGCCCGGGCCGTGGCCTGCGGGGCCGACGCGGTCATGACCGGCACCCCGTTCGCCGCCGCCTCCGAGGCGCCCGGCCGGGGCTGGCACTGGAGCATGCCGGCGGTGCACGCCACGTTGCCCCGCGGCGAGCGCGTGCAGGTCGAGGTGCAGGGCACGCTCGAGCAGATCCTGCACGGCCCGGCGCACGACGCCTCCGGCGGCGTCAACCTCACGGGCGCGCTGCGGCGGGCCATGGCGCTGTGCGGGTTCGAGACCCTGAAGGACCTGCAGCTGGCCGAGCTCGTGGTGGAAGGCAGCTGATGGACACCACCCCCATGGCCGACGAGTTCCCCACCGCGCTGGTGGTCGACTTCGGCGCCCAGTACGCCCAGCTCATTGCCCGGCGGGTCCGCGAGGCGCACGTCTACTCCGAGATCGTGCCCCACACCATCACCGCGGCCGAGGTGCGCGAGCGCCGGCCGGCGGCCCTCATCCTGTCGGGCGGGCCCAAGTCGGTGCACGTCGAGGGCGCGCCCCGCCTCGATCCCGACATCTACGACCTGGGCATCCCCACCCTCGGCATCTGCTACGGCGCGCAGCTCATCCCCCAGCAGCTCGGGGGCGAGGTGGCGCGGGGCGGCGCGGGCGAGTACGGGCGCACGGCCCTCACCGTCACCGGCGGGTCCGACAACGGTCTGCTGTCCGACCAGCCCACCACCCAGACCGTGTGGATGAGCCACTTCGACGGCATCGTCCGCGTGCCCGAGGGCTTCGTGGCCACCGCCACCACCGAGGGGGCGCCGGTGGCGGCGTTCGAGGCGCCCGAGCGGCGCATCTGGGGGGTGCAGTACCACCCCGAGGTCTCCCACACCCCGTACGGCCAGCAGGTGCTGCGCCACTTCCTGCACCACCTGGCCGAGATCCCGCCCACCTGGACGATGACCTCGATCATCGAGCAGCAGGTGGCGGCCATCCGGGCCCAGGTGGGCGACGCCCGGGTCATCTGCGCGCTGTCCGGCGGCGTCGACTCGGCGGTGGCGGCCGCACTGGTGCACAAGGCGGTCGGCCCCCAGCTCACCTGCGTGTTCGTCGACACCGGGCTGCTGCGCCAGGGCGAGGGCGAGCAGGTGGTCGAGACGTTCCAGCGGCACCAGCGCATCGAGCTCATCCACGTGCGGGCCGCCGACCGCTACTTCGAGCGCCTGGCCGGCGTCACCGACCCCGAGGACAAGCGCAAGATCGTCGGCGAGCTGTTCATCCGCATCTTCGAGGAGAGCGCGGGCGGCCTCGACGACGCCCGGTTCCTGGTGCAGGGCACGCTGTACCCCGACGTGATCGAGTCGGGCGGGGGCGAGGGCGCCGCCACCATCAAGAGCCACCACAACGTGGGCGGGCTGCCCGAGGACATGACCTTCGAGCTGGTCGAGCCGCTGCGAGCCCTGTTCAAGGACGAGGTGCGCCGCGTCGGCGAGGAGCTGGGCCTGCCCGAGGAGATCGTGTGGCGCCAGCCGTTCCCGGGGCCGGGCCTGGCGGTGCGCATCATCGGCGAGGTCACGCCCGACAAGGTCGCCATGCTGCAGCACGCCGACGCCATCGTCCGCGACGAGCTGCGCAAGGCGGGTCTCGAGCGCGAGATCTGGCAGTCGTTCGCCGTGCTGCCCGACATCCGGTCGGTGGGCGTGATGGGCGACGAGCGCACCTACGCGCACCCGATCATCATCCGGGCCGTCACCAGCGAAGACGCCATGACCGCCGACTGGGCGCGCCTGCCCTATGACGTCATGGAGACCATGTCGAGCCGCATCATCAACGAGGTCGACGGCATCAACCGGGTGGCGTACGACATCACGTCCAAGCCCCCGGGCACGATCGAGTGGGAGTGACGCCGCCGCGCTGAGCGCACCCGGCCCGGGCGCTCAGGCGAGCGGCCGGCCGAACGGCTTCTCGCCGGTCCAGGTGGCCAGGTGCTCCTCGGCACGCTTCGCCGCCGCCAGCCACAGGCCGGTGCCGGCCTCGGCCAGGTCGGTGACCGCGGTGTGCACCCGCTGCACCGGGTCTCCGCCGTCGGGATCGTGGGCGGCCAGCAGCGGCGCCGCCGTCGACAGGAAGTCGGGAATGACCACCCGGTCGGCCCTGCCCAGCACGGCCAGCGCCCGGGCGGTGACCGGCACCGGGGTGAGCGGCACGATGGTGCGGGCCTGCACCACCGTCGCCGTGGCATGGTCGAGCACGCCGGCCTTGCCGGCCACGAACAGCACGTCGCACGGGGCGTCGTAACGAGCATCGACCAAGGTGGCGTCGGCCTTGGTGAGCTGCGCGACCGCGGCGTCCACCACCGGGCCCGAGCCCACGACGGCAGCGGTGCGCCAGTCGTGCGGGCCGGCCACGCGTCCGGCGGCCAGGGCCCCGGCGGCCGCCAGCTCGGCGTCGGGCGCGACCCAGCCGAGCGGCGCCAGGTCGTCGGCGGTCAGCCCGGTGCCGGGTGCCAGCACGAGCGCGCCGGCCTCGGCGCGGGGCCGCACCTCGTCGAGGAAGGCCGCGACGGCGTCGTCCCGCCCGTCGGGCTTGGCGTTGATGCCGGCGGACGCGCCGCCGTGACCGGCGACGCCGAACGAGGCGAACGCGTAGGTGACCGAGCGGGCCAGCAGCTGGGCGCCGTCCCGGAGCACCTTGGGCGCCAGTCGGGCGACCCCGACCGAGGTCGTGGCGTCGTCGAGGTCGGTGACGACGAAGCCGTCGGTGCCGGTCAGCTTGTCCACCTTCACGGGCGCCGATCCTTGCAAGCCCGACGGGGGTCACGCCACCCGGGCCGCCGCCGGCGGTGGCCCCGGGCCGCCTACCCGAGCTCGGAGCGCTGGTAGTCGACCACGGCCTCGATCTCCTCGGGCGTGAGCTCGTCGTCCCACGCGGGCATGCGGCCGCGCCCGTCGCGCACGACCTCGATGTGCTCGTCGCGGCTGAGGCGGTCGTCCACCCCGACGAGCGGTGGACCGCTGCCGCCCTCGCCCGAACCGCCGTGGCAGGTGGCGCACCGGCTCTGGTGGACCTCGTCGCCGGTGGCGCCGTCGCCTGCCGCCTCGTCCGACCCGTCGGCCGCGGGGCCGCCGTCGTCGCCGTCCGGGGCGCCGTCCGAGGGGAGGCGGAACGCGATGAGGCCGCCGTCGGCGCCGTCCGGGCGCCCGGCCAGCCACCAGCCCCAGCCCGCGTACACCGTGCCGTCGACCACCGCGATGCCTCCCGCCGCCGGGAAGTCGACCTCGTGGGCCCACAGCCGGGTGCCGTCACCGGCGTCGTAGGCGGCGATGCGGCCCGAGTCGTCGGCGAGGTAGACCACGTCGTTCGCCCACGTGACGGGACCGGTGACGTGGGCGCCGACGTCGACGCGCCAGCGCTCGTCGCCCGTGCCGGCCTCGAGGGCCACGAGGTCGGCGTCCTGGCTCGCATCGTTCGAGGCGACGTACACGGTG
>JAFGPU010000544.1 GCA_016936035.1 Acidimicrobiales bacterium | reverse complement strand
GGCCTGCAGCAGCTCCTCGCCGGCGTTGGCGAACCGCTTGCCCAGGGTGGTGGCCTGGGCGGCGACGTTGTGGCTGCGGCCGGCCATGACCAGGGTGGCGTGCTCGGCGGCCCGTTCGGCCAGCCGGGCCAGCGCCGCGACCATGCGGTCGCGCACCAGCTCGAGGGCGAGGCGGATCTGGAGCTGCTCGACGTTCTCGGTGAGGTCGCGCGAGGTCATGCCCTTGTGGGCGTGCTCGTGGCCGGCGAGCGCCGAGAACTCCTCGATGCGGGCCTTGACGTCGTGGCGGGTGACGCGCTCGCGGGCGTCGATCGAGCCGAGGTCGACGGTGTCGATGACGGCCCGGTAGTCGTCGATGGCCTGCGCCGGGATGTCGAGCCCCAGGTCGCGCTGGGCGGCCATGACCGCCACCCACAGCTCGCGCTCGAGCCGCACCTTGCGCTCGGGCGACCACAGCTCGACCATGGGCTCGCTGGCGTAGCGGGCGGCGAGCACGTCGGGCAGCACGGGTTTCACCCGCCCATTCTCGCCGCTCGGCCCGGGATGCGGCGAGACCGGTGGCTCGGTGAGGTGGGCGTTCACGAGCAGGGTGGCCCTCGAGGGCATCATCCCGGGACGTCGCCCTCGGCCAACGAGAGCGCCTGGTGGACGTTGCTGATGTCACCGGGGATGGGGCGACCGAGCCGCACCGGCCTGGTTGGGTGGGGACGGGGCTCGGTGGTGCGCCGCTCTTCCTCCCGAGCGACAACGCCCGCACGGATCACGTCGTTGACGACCGACTTCCACGAGCCGCCGGACTCTGCCTGGATGCGCCGGAGGTGGGCGACGACATCGTCGTCGAGGGTGAGGGTCGTACGCATCTGTCACAGCATGACGGTCATGATGCGCTGATGCCGAGTCATTTGCATGGTGGTCGATCTCATATGCCATCACCCAAAGTCCGACATCGTTGATGCCCGTTATCATAACGACATGGCCGTCCGCGAGATCCGCGAGCTCATGGGCCTGAGCCAGGCCGACCTCGCCGAGCTGCTCGGTGTCACGCAGCCCGCTGTCTCGGCGTGGGAGGCGGGCCGGCGCGAGCCCACCGGGCAGGTGCGTGGCGTACTGGCGCGCATCGCAGCCGCACGGAACGGTCCGACCCGCCGGTACGGCGAGTGGCGCGGGCGCGCCATCGAGTTGCCCGAGGGTGGGTGGACGCCTGTCGTCGTCCCGGACCGCGTCGTGACGCTGCCGAACCGCCTCGACTGGACGCCTCGCCGCGGCAGGCGCGACCTGCGCGACCGGGAGCAACGGGCCGGCGCCTACGCACAGGTGCTCGACGAGGGCACGCCGGCCGACATCCGCATCTGGATCGACCCCGACGCGCTGGCTGACCTGTGGCCGGACGTCCCGGTCGCGCGCCACCTGCGCGGCCCCGTCGCCGAGATGGTGGCGGGACTGCGATGACCCCGGGCGGGCTCACCCGGGTCCAACGCCGGGTGGCCAAGCTCGTCCTGGCCACCGCGGGTCGAGCCGGCTTTCGCCTCGCTGGAGGTGCAGCACTGGTGGCGTCGCATCTGACGCAGCGACCGACGCGGGACATCGACGCGTTCCCGGCCGAGGACGTCGACGTGTCCTCCGTCGGCGACGAGGTGATCGAGGCCCTGCGAAACGCCGGCTACGACGTCGCTCCCACCCGCCGATCGTCCGCCTTCGTCTCGATGACGGTCACCGCCGGGCGTTCCCGCCGGAGCCGGTTCGAGGTCGACCTCGGCCGCGACCACATCGCCTGGCCCACGACGACCACGTCGCTCGGGCCGACCCTGTCCCCCCGGGAGCTGGCGGCCAACAAGGTGCTCGCGCTGTTCGGACGCGTCCAGACGCGCGACCTGGCCGACCTCCACGCCCTCGCCGAGCGGTTCGACCTCGAGTCGATGCTGGCGGATGCGGCGGCGAAGGACGAGGGTTTCGACCGGGCGGTGCTCGCCGAGATGACCCGCCTGGTCGTCGCCCGGCCGGAGCCCGAGTGGCCCGTGGGTGCCGACGTCGCCGAGTTGAAGAGCTTCGGCCGCTGGCTGGCGGGCGCGCTGGAGCGGGACGAGCCGCTGGCACGTCCCGCTGACGGGTCGGGGTGAGCCGGTCTCAGCTCGGCTTAGGGGCCATCTCGTCGCGGTGCTTCGCCAGCTCGTCGACCAGTTCGGGGTCGTCGAGCGACAGGATCTGCACGGCGAGCAGCGCCGCGTTCATGGCGCCGTCGACGGCCACCGTCGCCACCGGGATGCCCTTGGGCATCTGCACCGTGGCGTAGAGGGCGTCGACCCCATTGAGGGCGCCGCCCGACAGGGGCACGCCGATGACCGGCAGCGTCGTGTGGCCGGCGACGGCCCCGGCCAGGTGCGCGGCCATGCCGGCGCCGCAGATGATGGCGGCGTAGCCGTCGTCGCGGGCCGACGAGGCGAACTCGGCGACGACCGCCGGGGTGCGGTGGGCCGACATGACGCGCACGTCGGCCTCGATGCCGTAGCGGGCGAGCGTGTCGGCGGCGGGGGCCATCTTGTCCTTGTCGTTGGGCGAGCCCATGAGGACGGCGACCTTCTTGCGAGCCATCAG
>JAFGPU010000543.1 GCA_016936035.1 Acidimicrobiales bacterium | reverse complement strand
GGTGGCGCCTGCGTGAGCACCCCCCGCATGCGCCAGCCAACCACCGCGGCGCGGCACCGGCAAGGGCCCGGCACGGCGCGGGCGTCGCCCGGGACCGGCCCACGGTCGTGTTCACCTTGTTCCGAAAGTTGCGCGAGGTCACCTTCGGAACAAGGTGAAACCCGAACGGGTCTGCACCGCAACTCATCGTCGGGTGCTCGGCATGCACCCCTCAGCAGCGAGGACGTGCAGCTGCTCGGCAGCTCCTACGACGGGGCGCCGTGCTCGTGGTCGCAGGCGCGCTCCTCGCCGGCCGCGACCTGTCCCGCACCGACGCCCTCGAGCGAGGCGAATGGCCCGCACTCGTGCGGCGTGATCCACACGTGGATCATCGGTGCGGACGGCTCGTGCCGGAACGTGCCGGCCGGGCACGGGTCGGGCGGGGCCACCACGCCGGCGACCCGCCAGCGGTTCTCCGGGCCCGTGTAGCAGAGGTCGTCGTGGATGTGCCACTGCACCAGGTCGCCGCCGAGATCGGGCACGGTCTCGAGCGTGACGTCGCGCGACGTCATGTACATGGCGGCCACCAGCTCCTTCTGGTCGCCGTCGACCTTGAACACCAGCGATTCGGGCGCATCGGGGTCGAACAGCTTGCCGTCCTCGATGAGCGGCCAGTTGATGTAGTGCTCGAACCCGGTGACGCCGTCGCCGATCGAGTACCACCCCCGGTCCTCGAGGGTGGTCCAGTCGGAGAACTGGGGCAGCTTCTGGATGGTCTCGGTGACGAGAGCCTCGGCCTCGGCCTGCTCCTCGGCGGAGACGCCGGCGACCCCGCCCAGGTCGACGGGCAGCGTGGCGTCGTAGGGCTCGGCCGGCTGCGTGGCGGCTGCGTGATCGGCGTGGTCGTCGTCGTGGCCGCCGTCCGCGTGGGCGTCGTCCGCGTGGGCGCCGTCCGCGTGCGCGTCGTCGTGGCCTGCGGCGTGGTCGTCGCCGTGGTCACCCCCGTCGTGGCTGTGGCTGCCGGTGACGACCATGCCGGGCACCGCCAGCGCCACAGCAGCCAGCGCGGCCGCGCCCACCACCACGGGGCGAGGCCGTGCGACCCAGGCGGCCCGCACCGACAGCGTCACCAGCGCGCCGACGACCGCCACCGCCGCCGACCCTGCGGCCAGGCTGTCCGCGAACTGGGCCGGCTCCTTCACGTCCAGCCCGTCGATGGCGCCGATGCCGCTCGTCTTGGCGAGCGCCCATCCCACCAGCGCGCCGGCATTGACCACGGCCCCGGCGAGGACGGCCAGACGGTGGGGCCGCGCCAGCACCAGCGCGCCCCACCCGATCTGCAGCACCGCGACCGACGCGAACGCCACGACCGCCGCCCGGTGCTCGCTGTGCGCCCCGGCCGCTGCCGCATGGATGGCACCCGCCGCCAGCGACGCCAGCGCGGCGATGCGCAGCGCAGCGGGCACCCGGCGCGTGCCGTCGGCATCCTGGCGATCGTCGCCGGCTTCGATCGTCGTCACGTGCTGCTCCCCCGACGTGGTCATCCCGCACCGCACAACCTAGCGCCGGCCGGCGGTCGAGGTGAACCCGACGTCATGTTCTGCATCAGCCGCCGTCGCTGCCGAGCCGCGCCCGGTACTCCTCACGCAGGCGGCGCTTGTAGAGCTTGCCGGTGTCGCTGCGGGGCAGCCGGTCGGTGAAGTCGACCCGCCGGGGGCACTTGAAGTGCGCGAGCCCGGCCCGGCAGTGCGCGACCAGCTCCGCGGCCAGACCGTCGGAGGCCTCGACCCCCTGCCGTACCTCGACGATGGCCACCACCGCCTCGCCCCAGTCCGGGTCGGGCACGCCGATGACCGCGGCGTCGCCCACCGCCGGGTGGCGCAGCAGCTCGGCCTCGACCTCGGCCGGGTAGACGTTGACGCCACCCGAGATGATGAGGTCGGCGCTGCGGTCGGTCAGGAACAGGTAGCCGTCCTCGTCCAGGTACCCGATGTCGCCCATCGTGTAGTAGTCGCCCCGGTAGCTGCTCTCGGTCTTGGCGGCATCGCCGAAGTAGTCGAACCGACCGACCTCGGGCGCCCGCAGGTACACGGTGCCGACCTCGCCCGGGGGCAACGGCTCGTCCGAGGTGGGCCCGAGGATGCGGATGTGGTCGGGTGTCGCCGGCTTGCCCACGGTCCCCGGCCGCGCCAGCCAGTCGGCGCTGGTGACGAAGGTGCCGGTGCCCTCGGTGGCGGCGTAGTACTCGAGCAGCACGGGGCCCCACCACTCGATCATCGCCTGCTTCACCGCCACCGGGCAGGGCGCGGCACCGTGCAGCACGCTGCGCAGCGACGAGACGTCCGCCGCCGCCCGCACCTCGTCGGGCAGCGCCAGCAGGCGGTGGAACATGGTCGGCACCATGTGCGAGTGGGTGATGCGGTGAGCGGCGATGAGGTGCAGCGTCTCCTCGGGCGACCACCTGTCCATGAGCACGACACCCACCCCGGCGTTGAGCGGCATGCTCAGCGAGAAGGCCAGCGGGGCCGCGTGGTACAGCGGTCCGGTGCACAGGTGCAGCGACTCGCCCGGCTCGTACCGGAACATGCGGCCGAGGCCAGAGGTGGGCGGCGTGTCGGGACGGTGCACGCCCTTGGGCCGCCCCGTGGTGCCCGACGTGTAGAGCATCGACCGGCCGAGGACGGGATCGGCGACGTCGCTGCCGTCCCGGCCGCCGATCGCGTCGTCGTAGCTCTCGAACCGCGCGATGTCGCCGCCAACGGCCATCCGGACCGTCACGCCGGCCGCCTGCTCGGCTGCGGCGGCGGCCACCTCGGCGAAGCGGGCGTCGGCCACCAGCACCCGGGCCTGGCAGTCACGCACGATGTACGCGGCCTCGTCGGCCGTGAGGTGCCAGTTGACGGGCGTGACCCGCAGGCCGCTGCGCTGCGTGGCCGCGACGACCTCGGCGAACTCGGGCCGGTTCGACACCATCAGCGCCACGGCGTCGCCGGGCGACACCCCGCGCTCGCGCCAGGCCCGCGCCAGCCGGTTGGCGTCGGCGTTCAGCTCCGCGAAGGTGCGGGCGCCCCGCTCGGACACGATGGCCGGCGTGTCGGGCTGCACCGTCGCCCAGTGCGCCAGCACCATGCCCCGGGCGGCCGCGGTGTCGTAGCGGTCATCGGTATCGATCGACATGCGGGCTTCCCCCTCTTCGTCGCCCTCGAACGTCCCGGGCCCGGTGGGCCGGGCGCCGGTCAGGCCGGCGCGAACTGCGGCAGGTGCCGCCCGTCCGACAGCGGCCGCCACGTGAGCCGCACCGGCATGCCCACCACGACATCGCCGGGTGGGCAGCCGACGACGTTCGTCATCATCCGCACCCCCTCGGCGAGGTCGACGAGGGCGACCACGTAGGGCCCGTCGTCGGGGTCGCGGCCGGGGCCCGGCTTGTGGTGGACGCTGGCGGCGTACACCACGCCCTCGCCGCTGGCCTCGCGCCAGTCGAGCGGCTGGTCGGGTGCGGCCGGGTCGACCTCGCGCGGGAACCACATGGGCCGCCCCGTCACCGGGCTGTGGGGCAGCACGAGGCGCCGGTCGCGGGTGGCGTCCCAGAACGGTGCGCTGGCCTCGGTGATCGGTGGCTCGATCAGGCTCACGTCGCTCACAACGTCTCCTCGGTGCCGAGCACGACGGTGCCCATGGTCGACAGCACGCCGCCGGAGCCGTGGGCGACAGCGATGCGGTGGTCGTCGATCTGGCGCTCACCGGCCTCGCCCCGCAGCTGGCGCACGGCCTCGACCAGCAGGAACATGCCGTACATGCCGGGATGGGTGTACGAGAGCCCACCGCCGTTGGTGTTCATGGCCAAGGTCCCGCCCGGCCCGAGCTTGCCGTCCTCCACGAACGCCCCGCCCTCGCCCTTGGCGCAGAAGCCGAGGTCTTCGAGGTGCAGCAACGCCGTGATGGTGAACGAGTCGTAGCTCATGAGCAGGTCGACGTCGTGGTGCTTGATGCCGGCCATCTCGAACGCAGCGGGCCCGGACACGGCGCCCCCCGTCACCGTGAGGTCGGGCATCTCGGTGATCATCGAGTGCGTGCCGCCGGTGGCGGCACCGAGCACGTAGACGGGCGGGCGGGCGAGATCGCGCGCCCGCTCCGCCGAGACCAGCACGAACGCCCCCGCGCCGTCGGTGACCAGGCAGCAGTCGAGCAGGTGCAGCGGCGACACCACCATGGGCGACGCCAGCACGTCGTCGACGGTGATCGGGTCCTGGTAGCGGGCGTTCGGGTTCATCGACGCCCAGCGCCGGGTGTCGACGGCGATCTGGGCGAGCTGCTCGGGGGTGGTGCCGTAGACGGCCATGTG
>JAFGPU010000118.1 GCA_016936035.1 Acidimicrobiales bacterium | reverse complement strand
GACCTCAGCGAGGTCCACCGCCGCCCCAGCCGCGGGTTGCCCCGGTGGATCGACAAGTGGCTCGCCCGGTGCTGCACCATCGACGACGTCGTGCGCGCCTCCGAGCGCATCGACGACGCCAAGGTGGCCGACAAGCTCGCCGACCTGGCGACCGACCTCGGCGGCCTCGCCGCGGTGGGCCGCGCCGGCAGCACCCGCGAGGTGCTCGAGCACGTGCGCGACGTCGTGGGCCTGGGCCGGGCGGTCGACCTGCTCGACGCCTCCGGCGGGGGCGAGGGCCAGTCGCACCGCGACGACCTCGAGGGCCTGCTCGGGGTGGCCGACCTCCACCCCGACGTCGCCGGCTTCGAGCCCTGGTTGCGCCGTGCGCTCACCCGCGACGACGACGGTCCCGCCGGCGTGGTGCTGTCGACCGTGCACCGGGTCAAGGGGCGCGAGTGGCCGCGCGTGGCGGTCTTCGGCGCCACCGAGGGGGTCATGCCCCACCGGCTCGCCCAGGGACGGGCGGCGGTGGAGGAGGAGCGGCGGGTGTTCCACGTGGCCATCACCCGGGGCATCGGACAGGTGGCGGTGCTCGCCGACGCCTCGCGCCCGTCGCCGTTCCTCGACGAGCTCGCCCGCGACGCCACCCCCGACGAGCTCGCCGAGGCCGCCACCGACGACACCGCGGCGACGGCCACGCCCGCGCTCCGCCAGCGTCGCGGCCGGTCGGCAGCGCCGGCGCCGCCGGCCTCGGGCCCCGAGGCCGCGCGGGTCGAGTCCGCACTGCGCGAGTGGCGCCGGCAGCGCAGCAAGGCCGACGGGGTGCCCGCCTACGTCGTCATCAACGACCGCCACCTCGTGGGCATCGCCGAGCGCCGGCCCACCACCACCAGGGCCTTGTCCGCCTGTCCCGGCATCGGGCCGGCGAAGCTGGCTGCCTACGGCGACGAGCTCATCGCCCTGGTCGCGGCGGCGACCGCAGGCCAGGCCACCGACGGGCGCGAGAGGTAACCTTCGCGGAGATGACCAGCCGGAAGCCTCCGTCGCGGCCCGCCCGGTCGGGCCGGCCGGGTCGGCCGCGCGGTCCCCGGCGCGACCGCGACGAGCGGCGCGCCGAGCTGCTCGATGCCGCCGAGCGGGCGATCCGTCGCGTCGGGCCGCACGCCTCGATGGACGAGATCGCCGCCGAGGCCGGCATCACCAAGCCCATCCTGTACTCGCACTTCGGCGACAAGGCCGGCCTCGTCCACGGCCTGGCCGGCCGGGTGGCGGGCCAGCTCAACCGGGCGGTGTCCGACGCGCTGTCGAGCGCGGGCGAGCCGGCCGAGGTCGTGTCGTCCACGATCGAGGCGTTCTGCACCTTCATCGAGAGCGAGCCCGAGCTGTACCGCTTCCTCGTGCAGAGCGCGCGGTACGAGGCCGACAACGCCGGGCCGCGGCTGATGTCCGACATCGGCAGCGAGATCGCCGTCACCCTCGGCAGCGCGCTGCGCCAGGCCGGCGCCGACTCCGGCGCCGCGGAGCCGTGGGCCTTCGCCATCGTCGGCATGGTGTTCGGCGGCGCGGGCTGGTGGCTCGAGCGCCGGTCGATGTCGAAGGCGGACCTGGTCGGCTACCTCAGCCAGCTGCTGTGGACCGGGCTGGCGGGCGCTGGCCTCGACCGGCTCGAGCAGCGCGCCCCCGGCGCAGAGGCGGCGCCGCCCGAGCGCCCCCGCATCGTCGCGGTGCCCGACCACCTGGCGCCCCCGGGCGACTGACCCGGGCGACCGACCCGGCCCGGCGACACGGTGCCCGCGCTCAGCGGTCGGCAATCCAGCTTCCGTGGAACCCGAACGGCACCCGCACCGGCAGGTGCACGGTGGCGACCGGCTCGCCGGTGAAGTCCCCGGCGTCGAGGATGACCACGTCGCTGCGGTCGGTGGTGGCGTCGTACACGTACGACATCACCCATCCGTCGTCCTCGCCCGGCCCGTCGGCCCGCGGCACGAACAGCGGCTCCAGGGTCGCCCGCCCCGGTCCGTGGTCGTGCACCTCCGAGGTGCCGGCCACGAGGTCGTGCTTGAGCGCCGGCCCGTGCCGGAGCCCCGCGCCGACCGCCGCCGCGTAGGCGAAGCGGTGCGGACGCCCGGTGCGGCGCTCGTCGAGTCGGGGGAACTCCTGGGGCCGGTCGTCGAGCGTCTCGGTGACCAGAGTGCCTGCCGCCAGATCCAGCGACCACCGCTCGAGAACGGGGTCGCCCTCGTTGGGCCCGTTGACGGCGGTGGCGAACATGCGCGGGTGGCGCACGAGGTCGACGACGACGGTGCCGTCCCGCTCGAAGGCGTTCAACGTGTGGAACACGTAGCAGGTCGGCGCCTCGAACCAGCGGACGTCGCCGGGCGCGCCGTCGAGCGGCAGCAGACCCACCCTCGGGGGGTGGTCGGGGTTCCACCGGTAGGGGAAGGCCACCCCCGCGGCCGCCGTCTCCAGGCTGAACGTGACGGGCAGGTCGAGCAGGACGACGTGGTGCTCGGTGATGGCGCAGTCGTGGATCATCGGGCCACCCGCCACCGGGATCTGCAGCTCGCGCCGCACCCGGGCGTCGGGACCGACCACGACGTGGCGGATGTGGTCCCACGCCCAGTTGTAGGTGACGGCGTGCATCTCACCGGTGGTGGGGTCGCGGTGGGGGTGCGCCGAGTAGGCGCCCTCCAGGGTGCCGTCGAACGCGCACGTACCCAGGGGGTCGAGCTCGTCGGACAGCTCGACCGGTTGGCTGCCGGCCTCGACCAGGGCGAACGTGCGGCCGTCGATGCCGACCACGTGGGTGTTGACGACCTCGCCCGCGTCGCCCTGCACCCACCGGTTGCGGTACCACTCGGCGCGGCCGTCGCGCAGCCGGAGGCCGTGCACCATGCCGTCGCCGAGGAACCAGTGGTAGGTGGCCGGGTCGGGCGGCGCCTTGGGGTTGGGGCCGATGCGCACGAGGCGGCCGGCCAGCTCGGGCGGGATGGTGCCGGTGACCGGCAGGTCGAACGTGGTGACCTCCTCGGTCACCGGGCCGAAGTTGCCGTCGAGGAACGAGACCTCGGTGGTCATCGTCGTCGCCTTTCGTTGGTGGACGGGGTGGACGGGTCGTCGCTGGTGCCGCCGGGTGCACCCGTGCCGGCGGGGTCGACGCCCAGCGTGAGGAGGGCCGACAGCGCGGGCAGCCGGCCCATCGCGTCGGCGCCCACGACCGCCGGGAGGGCGCCGTGCAGCGCGAGGACGGCCAGGCCGTGCACGTTGGCCCACAGCACGGCGGCCAGGTCGGCGGCGGGTCGGCCGGCGTGCCAGCCGTCGGCCTGCGCCGCCTCGACCAGGCCGACCAGCTGGGCGAACGAGGCCATGCCCTGGCGCAGGTAGTCGTCGTCGGTGACGTCGACGCGTTCGGGGCGAAACGTCACGGAGAACACGCCCGGGTCGGCGAGGGCGAACTCGACATAGGCGCGCCCGGCGACGGCGAGCCGCTCGCGACCGCCGAGCGTGGCACCTGCGTGGGCGGCCGCCTCGTCGGCCTCGGCGAGGCGGGTGTCGATCGATGCCATCAGCCGGGTGAAGCCGTCGGCCGCCACGGCGGCCAGCAGGGCGGCGAGCGACGGGAAGTGGCGCAGCGGTGCGCCGTGCGACACGCCTGCGTGGCGGGCGATGGCCCGCAGGGTCAGGCCCTCGAGCCCGTCGGCTGCCACGACCTCGCGCGCAGCCTGGAGCAGCCGGTCGCGGGGGCTTGCGGGGCTCGTCGCCTCCGGCGACCGGGCCTCGGTCACGCGGTCAGCAGCCCGACGCCGAGCGTGAGCAGGCCGATGGCGAGCACCACGGCGCCGGCGGGGATGAGCACCACCAGCCGGTTGGGCCGGCTGGCGCCCCGCGCCGTCACCGACAGGAAGAAGCCGCCGGGAAGCAGCAGGGCGGCGATCGGGACGAACGACCGCGCCACCCACTCGGCCAACCCGGTCAGCGTGGTGGCGTCGACCAGCACCTGGGCGACGAGCGCCAGGACGAGGAAGACGCCGGCGTGCGCGTGGCCGGCTCGGAAGAACGACTGCTGCAGCGGCGTGGCCTCCTGCCGCCCGGTGACGACCTTGTACATGAGGACGCCGCCGGTCTCGACCGTGACGAGGCTGATGAGGAGGATGCCGGCGAGCACACGTGACGCATCGGAGAGCTCCATGTAGACACTGTCTACGCGCGTGTAGACAGTGTCAACCCCCGGTGGCGAGATCCTCCGCGCCCGCGACCGCGATCAGCGCCACGAGCGCGTCGTCGATCAGGTCGACGACCTCGCCCCGGTCGAGGCCGCCCCGCGACAACCAGTCCACGGTCACCTCCTCGGTCAGGGCCACCCACCCCCGCACCGCCGCACGCAGCAGGGGAGGCGGCACGTCCACGAGGCCGAGGCTGTCGAGCACCCGGTCGGTGAACGCCGTGCGTGTCGACTCGTACACGTCGAGCAGCTCGGGGTCGCCACCGGAGGACCCGCGGATGAACGCCACGTACGCGTCGCGGTTGGTGGCCACGTGGTCGACGAACGCCTCGACGCTGGCCCGCAGCCGGTCGAGCAGGGGCAGGCCGTGGCCGACGTCCGTGCGTTCGAGCAGATCCTGTGATGCCGCCCGGGCGACGGCCACGTGGAAGTCGCGCTTGGTGGGGAAGTAGTGGAACAGCAGGCCGCGGCTGATGCCGGCGACCGCGGCGATCTCGTCGATCGCCACCTTGTCGAGCGGGCGCGTGCTCAGCATCTCGAGGCCGAGCCCGACGAGCTGGGCGCGTCGTGCCTCGGGGTCGAGGCGCGTGCGGGGAGTGGCCACGGCGCGATCCTATTGACGTCTGGTCAACATCGCGCCGATGATCGTTGAGCAACGCTCAACAGGGGACCACCTGGGGTTCGGCCGACCACGGAGAACGGCATGGCACGACGCAAGGACTTCGAGCTCGACGGCGCACTGGCGCTGGTCACCGGCGCGGGCAGCGGCATCGGGCGGCAGATCGCCGTCGAGCTCGCCCGCAAGGGATCGCGCGTCATCGCCGTCGACCTCCACGGCGACGCGGCCGAGAAGACCGCCGTCGCCTGCGGCGAGGTGGGCCTCGACGGCGAGGCCGCGGCGTGCGACGTCGCCGACGTCGCAGCGCTCGGTGACCTGGCCGCCCGCGTCCACGCCGACCACGGGCCGCTCGACGTGCTGGTCAACAACGCCGGCGTGGGCATGAGCGCGCGCCTCACCGACATGTCCGTCGACGACTGGCGCTGGATCCGCAGCATCAACCTCGACGGAGTGGTGCACGGGTGCCAGGTGTTCGGCCCGCCGATGCTCGAGCGCGGCTCGGGGCAGGTCGTCAACGTCTCGTCCGGCCTCGCCTACACCATGCGTGCCACCGAGCCCGCCTACGTCACGACCAAGGCGGCCGTCCTCGCCCTGTCACAGTGCCTGCGGGCCGACTGGGGGCGGTCCGGGGTCGGCGTGACGGCCATCTGCCCGGGCGTCATCAACACGCCGATCATCGACGGCGCGCGGTTCCTCGGCGGCCAGGCCGACGTCGCCGACCGAGCCCGCCGGGCGTTCCGCCGCGGGCACCCGCCGGAGCTGGTGGCCCGCGACGTCGTGGTCGCCATCCGCAAGGACAAGGCCGTCGTGCCCGTGGGCTGGGAGGCGAAGCTGGGGTGGTGGGCCGACCGGTTGCTGCCCCTCGGGGGCAAGCAGGCCGTCGCCCGGAGGGGTCTGTGACCGGGCCGGCGCCGGGCGCGGCGCACCGCGGGCCGCCTCGCCCCGGGGCCGTACCCGGCAGGCTCCCCGGCCAGGAGGCCGACGCGCCGTCGGTGCCGGACACCGACCTCACGCTTCCGCCCGGCCGCGAGGTGGTGGTGCGCACCGACGACGGCGCCCGGCTGGCCGTCACCGTCGCCGGCACCCCGTCGGCCGACCGGGCACCGGTCGTGCTGCCGCACTGCTGGACCGGGTCGCGGGCCGTGGGCGTGCCGGTCGCCCGCCGGCTCTTGGCGGCTGGGCACCAGGTGGTGCTGTACGACCAGCGGGGCCACGGCGAGTCGTCGACCGGGTCCGACCCCATCTCGGTCGAGCGGCTCGGCGACGACCTGGCCGCCGTCGTCGACCACCTCGACGTGACCGGGGCCGTGCTCGCCGGCCACTCGATGGGCGGCATGACCGTCATGTCGTTCGCCTGCCGGCACACCGAGGTGGCGCG
>JAFGPU010000542.1 GCA_016936035.1 Acidimicrobiales bacterium | reverse complement strand
TCGAGGAACCCACGCGTGCGGCCGAGCACGCTGGCGGGCCCGCTGACGAACCGGCGGTAGTCGGGGTGGCGCATCCACTGGCCCCGGTTGTCGAAGCGGCGGGGCACCTGCCACAGGGGCAGGGCGTCGTAGCTGAGGTGGTTGTGCAGCTCGATGAGCCCCGGGTAGATCGTGTCGCCGGTGCGGACGACCGGAACGTCGTCCCAGCCTTCGGGCACTGGCTTCGCGGCCGGCTGCACGGCGGCGATCGTGGCGCCGTCGACGCAGATGCGACCGGGGTCGTGCACGTCGAACCGGTCGTTCATCGTGACGACCCTGCCTTCGAGCACGTAGCGGTCCGTGACGGTCGTGGGGGGCATGGGGCTGTCCGCCTTCCTGGTCGGGGCGGTGAGGGGTCGTCTACGGGGGTCCGAGTCGGGCGACCCAGGCGGGCACCCACACCTTGTAGGCAGGGTCGGGCCGGGGGTCCCCACCCGTGACCCGCTTCGCGCGGACGACCCGGTCGCCCGAGGTCCCCTGCCAGCACGGCACGCCGAAGGGCAGGTCCGCCCGGGGGATCTGCGCGCGCTCGCCGTCCCACGCGGGCCCGGTCGGCGGCTGGTCGATGGGGATGCCCAACGAGCGCAGGCGTCCGAACGCCCGCACCCACTCGGCTCGCGCCCCGGGGGCCGACCACCGCGGCAGCGCGACCACGGGCTGGCCATCGAGGTCGAGGCGGGCCGCGACCCGCTCGGCGTGGGGACCCATGGTGACGACGACCGCGACCTGGTTGTCGTCGAGCACCCGGTCGATCACCGTCGTCAGCAGCCCGACCACGTCCGGGCGGTCGGCCAGCGCCCACACCGTGCCGGCCGGCAGACCGGCCGTGTCCACCGGGAGGGTGCGCAGGATCAGGTAGCTCCGTCCGATGCCCAGCCCCGCGAGCATGCCCTGGAGCCGCTGACCGGCCTCACCGGTGAGCGCCCGTCCCCACACGAGGTCGTCGTGGCTCGCCTGGTCGGCCAGCACCAGCACCCGCACGCCGGTGAAACGGCCCCGGTGGAGCGCCCCACCGCCGTAGATCGCTGCGCCGGGCACACCGAGGGCCGCGAAGTCGGGCCACGCCAGCCCCGCGCTGCCCCCGACCAGCAGGCGGGCCATGGCGGGGCTGGGGCCGCGGTCGAACTCGATCGCCGAGCGCGGCGGCTCCCACGGCAGGTCGTCGACATCGCCGTCGTACCCGTCGCGGCTGCCTCCGGGCGGCTCGGCCGGGTAGTCGGGCTCGGTCGCCTGCCGCGCGCCGGGCTCGATCTCGATGCTGCGCCCCTCGTCGCGTCGCGTCGTGGCCGTGCCCCCCGCCCCCAATCGCCACGGGACGCCGAACGGCAGGTCGCGCAGCGGGATCGGTGCCCGCTCGAAGCGGAACGACGAGGCGGCCGCGCGCTGACCGTCGACGTCCGCGGGAAGCCAGCCGGGGTGGTCGCGCACCCACCCGAGGATGCGGGTGGCGGCCGCCGTGAACGACGCGGTCACCTCGGCCTTCGCCCCCTGCGCGGCAGCACCCGGATGCATCACGTCGACCACCCGCACGTGCGGACCCAGGGCGGTGGCGTCGAGCTCGTGCAGCTCGCCGGCGGCGGGAGCGCCGGCGCCGCCTCGCCACCGGTTCCACGCCAGCACGGACTCGCGGGCGGCGCGGCCGACGGCGATGACCAGGCGCAGGTCGTTGCGCGCGGCCACGTAGTCGAAGATGCGGTTCCGGTGGCGGGCGATGGGCGAACCGGGCTCGAGCGCCAGGTCCTCCAGCCGTCCACCGAACTGGCCGGTGATCGAGTACACGAACGTGTTGAGGAACAGGTACGAGCGGGTGATGCCCACGTGGTGGAGCAGGTGCTGCACCCGGCTGCCCGACTCGCCCACGAAGGCACGATGGGCGAGCGCCTCGTCCGACCCCGCGTCCTGGCCGACGACGAGGACCCTGACGCGGTTGTCGCCGAGGCGTCCCCGGTAGAACACGGGCCCGAACTGCCAGCGGAACCGTTCGCGGACCTCGCCGTCCGGGCCCGGGCGGGCGAGCGCCACGCCCAGGCCCCGGTAGTCGGGGGTCGACGCGAACAGGCGGGCCCACGAACGGTTGCGGGGCGGTCCGGGATCGTGCTCCCACGGATCGCCACGTCCCGCTCGGAGGTCATCCATCGCTCGGCCTCGCCGTCGCCGTCGCGGTGCCCGCCGTGCACCTGCGCCGTGCACAGAGTGCCGCACCACCTGCCTGGATTCCAGGGGTCAGGTGTCAGCCGGACGTCAGCAGGACGTTCCGCTCAGCGCCAGCGGTCGAGCAGGGCCCGGAGCAGCTCGTCGGACTGGTGGCTGGGCAGGACGCTGCCCCCGTCGACGATCAGGTCCTGTCCCGTCAGGTAGGCCGCGTCGGGCGAGCACAGGAAGGCGACGACCCCCGCCACGTCGTCCACGGTGCCGATGCGGGCCATCGGGATGCGACGCTCGACCCGGGCGCGCAGCTGGTCGTCGTCGACCACGGCCCTGGTGAGCCGCGTGGCGATGTAGCCGGGCGACACCGAGTTCACCCGCACCGCCGGTGCGTACTCCAGGGCAGCGGTCCGCGTGAGCGCGACGACCCCCGCCTTGGCCGCCGCGTACGGCCCCTCGCCGCGGGTCGGGCGCGTCGCGGTCGTGCCGGCGATGTTGACGACGCTGGCGGGGAGGCCCGCGGCCGCCGCGGCCCGCAGCAACGGGACCGCCGCCCGGATGCCGTGCCACACGCCGGTGAGGTTCACCGCCACCAGGCGGGCCCATTCGTCGTCGGTGTAGCGCTCGAGCGGCTTGGCCGCTCCGGCGCCGGCGTTGTTCACCAGGATCGACAGCCCGCCCAGCAGGGCGGCCGCATCGGCGATCGCCGCCGCGCAGGCGGCGCCGTCGGCCACGTCGGCCTGCAGCGCGCCCACGATCGCCCCGGCGTGCCCGGCGCGAGAGACGGCGCGTCCGTCGGGCCCGTCGGCGGCGGAGGGACCGGGCAGGTCGCCGGGCCGGTCGAGGTCGACGACGACAACCCGGGCGCCGTCGGCGGCCAGCCGCTCGGCCACCGCCCGGCCGATGCCCCGCGCCCCACCGGTGACCACGGCGGTCTGGCCGGTCAGGTCGGTCACCGCGCCCCCAGCGCCGGCCGGGCGGCCCGGGCGGGGCCTCGCCGTGACACCAGGACTAGAACCCCTGGAACCACTGGCCGGCGTTGACGCCCAGCGCCTGGCCGGTGACGGGCTTGGACATGTCCGAGGCGAAGAAGACGACCGCCTCCGCGATCTCTCGCGACGGCGGGAGGTAGCCGAGCGCCGTGTCCGCGGCCACCTGCTGGTACTGCTCGTCGGCCGTGATGCCCTTGCGGCGGGCGAGGTGGTCGAAGTACATCTCGACGCTGTCGCCCCAGATGTAGCCGGGGTGCACCCCGTTGACCCGCACGCCGTGCGCACCGAGCTCGGCGGCCAGGATCTTGGTGGTCGCGGCCAGCGCCGCCTTCGACGCGGTGTACGCACCGAACCTCGGGCTGATGCGGACGGCCGACATCGAGTTGACCATGACGATGCGCCCGTCGCCCTGGGTGACCATCTGCGGGGCCACCGCCTGGGTGAGCTGCATGGTGCCGAAGAAGTTCACGTCCATGGTGTGCCGCCACCGGTCGAGGTCGGCGTCGAGGAAGGCGGTGTGGTCGCCGTCGTCGAAGGCGTTGTTCACCAGCACGTCGAGTCGGCCGAACGTCTCGACGACCTCGTGGACGACTGCGTGGCACCGGTCGTGGTCGGTGATGTCGAGCGGCAGTGCGAGCGCCTTGGCGCCCTGGCCCTCGACCTCGGCGGCGAGAGCCCGCACCTTGGCCTCGGTGCGCGCCGCGACGACCACCGTCGCCCCTTCGCGACCGAACGCCAGGGCGACGTCGCGGCCGAGCCCCGGCCCGGCGCCCGACACGAGCGCCACCTTCCCGTCGAGCAGACCCATGCGCGCTCCCTCCGGCCGCCGGGGTGGACGGTGCTCCGCGCACCTGCGGCCGTCCGATGTATCTGACGGATCGTCAGGTTAGTGCGCCTCGTCAGGACTCGTCGGCTCGCCGCCCGCGCCGCGCCCACATCATCGCCAACCCCTGGCCGAGGAGAGCACCCAACACGAGGGTGACGAGCAGGCCGACCCACAGCCGCGCCGACACGCTGAACACGAGGAACTCGAGCTCGACGCGCTGGCTGTTCTGCGCCATGAACACGACCGCGGCGACGATCGCCAGCCCGGCCACCGCCACCCGGACGGCCCGGCGCCGGTCGACACCCGCACGGTCGTCACCGGAGGGCGGCTGCCCTCCCTCCCGGCTGAACGGCATGGCCGCAGGGTACCGGCCGCGGCACGCCGGGTCAGCGACGCTCGAAGCGCGGCTCGCGGTCGTCGGCCCGGGCGGCCTGATGCTCGTGGTAGTCGTGCGAGGCGAGCACCATCGTCTGGCCCACGAGCTCACGGCCGAGCGTGCCCCGCAGGGAGGGTGCCGAGAGCGCCTGCACGTGCTCGCGGACCAGCCGCACGACCAGCGGCGGGCGCGCGGCGATGCCGTGCGCCAGATCGAGCACCGCCTCGTCGAGGTCGTCGTCGGGCACCAGCTGCGACACGAGCCCCAGGCGCAGCGCCTCGGCCGCGTCGATGCGCCGGCCGGTCAGCGCCAGGTCGAGCGCCAGCGCCGAGCCCCCGATCTCGTACAACCGGGCCACCCCTGCCGAGTCGGGGATCAGGCCGTGATCGGCCGCCGGCAGCGCCATCTTGGCGTCCTCGGCCGCCACCCGGACGTCGCACAGCAGGGCCCGCTCGAAGGCCGTGCCCAGCGTCCATCCCTTGAGGGCGCAGATGATCGGCACCGGGAAGTCGTACAGCAGGCGCATGCCCCACTGGGTGCGTTCCAGCACCTCGAAGTCGCTGGCTCCGAAGCCGTGGCGCTGCGCGTGTGGCCGGCGGCCGGCGGGCCGGCCTGGGGCGTCGTGCTCGCCGTTCGCGTCGGGCTCGCCGATCAGCTCGTCCATGTCACGGCCCGTCGAGAACGACGGCCCGTTGCCCCGCCAGACCACCACCCGCACGTCGCGGTCGGTGCGCAACAGGTCGAGGTAGCGGAAGAGCAGCGCGTCGAGCGCGTCGCCCATGGCGTTGTGCTTGTCGGGGCGGTTGAGGCTGAGCACGGCCACGCCACCCTTCACGTCGAGAAGAACCGGATCGTCGTCCACGTCGCATCTCCTCCCCGTGCCGGCGGCGATGTCGGGAGAGTCCGCCGGCGGTTGCCCACCACGCTACGTCGTCGGAGACGCGCGTGGCGGGACTTGTCGTCGGAGCAGGGCGCGCGGTGGCGCGCGGGCACCGGTCGCGCCGCCGCCGGGAGTGGCGGCGGCCGGCGCTCACGACACGGTCTGGACGTTCCTCGCCTGCTGGCCGCGCCGGCCCGGCGCCAGCTCGAACCGCACCCGCTGGCCGGCCTCGAGGACCTGCCCGCGGCCCGCCAGCGCGGACACGTGCACGAAGACGTCGGCGCCGCCCCGACGGGAGATGAAGCCGAATCCCCGGTCCGGGTTGTAGCTCGCCACGGTGCCGGCGACCCGCCGGTCGGCGCGATCGTGGTGGTCGGCACGGTCCCGACGGTCGTCGGCATCGGCCCGGCCGCGACCGTTGCGGTCGCGACGATCGGCACGGTCACCGCCGTACGGACGGGTGCCGCGCTCGGTGCGGTCACGCCGGTGGGCCCGCTCACGGCGACCGGGACGCTCGGACCGGGCCCGCGGGCGGGCCTCGGGCTCGGGCTCCGGTCGGGACGAGAGCTGCTGCACCTCGCCCAGCAGCTCGAGATCGGGCTCGGCGATCGGCTCGGTGCGGCCCACCTGGCGCTGCAGGGCCCGCATGGCACGCATGCCGTCGGTGAGGACCAGCGACACCACGACACCCGTGGCGCCCGCTCGGCCGGTGCGCCCGGACCGGTGGACGTAGTCCTTGGGGTCGTCGGGCATGTCGAAGTGCACGACGCAGCCCACGTCGTCGACGTGGATGCCGCGGGCAGCGACGTCGGTGGCGACCAGCGCCGGGGCCCGACCGGTGCTGAACTGGCGCAGCGCCTGGTCGCGCTGGGCCTGGCTGCGGCGGCCGTGGATCGGCACCGCCTTGATGCCCGCCTGGCCGAGCTGCTTGGCCACGCGGTCGGCTCCGTGGCGGGTGCGGGTGAACACGATCGTGGAGCCGGTGCGCCGGACGATGTCGGCGGTCAGCGCGACCCGCTTCTCGCGGGGCGTCTTCCAGAAGATGTGGTCGACGTCCGCGACCTCGTCGTCGGCTCCGGCCACCTCGTGACGGACGGGATCGGTCTGGTAGTGCTTCACGAGCTTGTCGACGTCCCCGTCGAGGGTGGCCGAGAACAGCAGCGTCTGGCGGCTGTCCGGCGTCTCGTCGAGCAGCCGTCGCACGGCGGGCATGAAGCCCATGTCGGCCATGCGGTCGGCCTCGTCGAGCACCACCAGCTCGACCTGGTCGAGCACGACGTCGCCGCTGCCCACCAGGTCTTCGAGGCGACCCGGGCAGGCGACCACGGCGCTGACGCCCCGGCTGAGCAGCTTGCGCTGGGGGCCGTAGCCGACGCCGCCGTAGATGGCGGCCACGGCGCCGTGCGCCCGCTCGTCGATGAGGGCGGTCAGCTCGCGCTGGACCTGGGC
>JAFGPU010000117.1 GCA_016936035.1 Acidimicrobiales bacterium | reverse complement strand
TCGTCGCCGGAGCCCTCGGGCACGGTGATGGCGTTGATCTTGATGACGGTCACGCCTCCATCATGCCCGCACCCCCACCCCGACCGACCAACTGCGGGCGGGCGCCCCTGGTCACACGCCGGTCCCCGCGACGTGCAGTTCCGGTCCGGGCAGCAGCACCTCGATCTGGGGGATCAGCTCGTTCCACGTCGTCGCCAGGACGTTGAACTCCTCGACGAGGCTGTTGAAGCTCTCGGCATCGGCGGCGCGCAGCGCCTCGACCTGCTCGTTGGCCAGGTCGCGGGACCGGGCATCGCAGCTGCACAGCTCCTGTCCGAGAGCCACGGCCTGGTCGCCCGCATCGAGCCGCTCGATCGCCTGGGCGCGCGTGTCCGCGTAGGCGGCGTGCTCCTGGCGATCAGCCAGCGCACGCACACCGGCGCTGATCCCGACCACGGCGACGATCGCCCCGACGGCGAGCACACCCAGGCCCATGACCAGCGCGGACATGCCCGTGCGGTGCTGCCGGTCCGCCGTGTCGCTCACCCGAGCTCCTCGTCCAGCGCCGCCACGGCGTCGGTGAGCGTGGTCAGGGCGTCGGCCTCGTTGTCGACCGCAGTCGAGTACGTCGCGGCAGCGGGGACGACCTCGAGCTCGATCACCTCGGCCGAGGGCATCTGGCAGCCGAGCGGGGACTGCGGATCGCACCCGGTGGCCGTGACGACGCCGTTGTGGGCGTCGACGGCCTCTCCGAGCGCGTTGTGGAAGGCCACGAGCGCGATGTCCGCGGCGTCGGTGGCGGCGTCGAGGTCGTCCGTCGCCTCCGCGGCGTCCACCTCACGGGCATCGAGGATCGCCTGCTCCTCCGTGTAGCTGCCGTCGGCGGCTCCGGCCACGAGCAGCCCGGCCACACCGAGAGCCAGCAGCAGCACCCCGAGCACCGCCAGCCCGGCCCCGATCCGCCGGTGGTCGCTCACCGGGTGAGGATGTCGAGCCCCGCGAAGATGTCGTCGTCGCGATGGGTCGACGGCACCCCCCGCCGGATGAAGTACTCGGTGCCCATGGTCTCGCGGAACACGTCGACCGGCATCGCCAGGAACGGCGCCAGGTCACCCACCTGCGACTCGTGGGCCCGCATCGCGGCGAGCTTCCGCTCGGCCCACGGCCGCACGTCGACACGCGTGGTGATGACGTCGTCGGGCATGCCGAAGACCAGGTCGGGGTCGTCGAGGTCGGGCACGTCGTCCCATGTGGCGTCGCCGCTCGACACCATGTGGTCGACGAAGGCCCGGACGGCGTCGCGGTTGATCGTCGCCTCGAGCACGTGCGGCGTGCCGGCCAGTTCGGCGGCGCGCACCCCGACGCGATGGACCTGCACGTGGTCGGGATGGCCGTAGTTGCCGTTCTGGTCGTAGGCGACGAGCACGTCGCCGCCCTCCTCGCCGAGGATGGCGGCCAGGCGGCCGGCGGCCTCGTCGACATCTGCCTGCCAGAACGCCGACGGGTGGTCGTTGTCGGGCGTGCCCGCCATGCCCGAGTCGCGGTAGCCGAGGAACTCGACCCGGTGGACGCCCAGGGCGGCCGTCGACCGCGTCACCTCGGCGAGACGCCGCTCGATCAAGGACTCGCCAGGTGTCAGCAGCCCGTCGGGCACCTCGCCGACCTCGCCACGCGTGGCGTAGACGACGACGACGCGGTGGCCGTCGTCGACAGCCCGGGCCAGCGTGCCGCCGGTCGTGAGGCATTCGTCGTCGGGGTGGGCGTGGAAGGCAACCAGCGTGGCCATCGCCCGCGGTGATAGCACGGAACACGGTCGGGAACCGACCACGTTTCGCGGCGACGTGGTCGGCGCGACATGAGTCTCGACGAGGACCGGAGGGGTTCGGTGCCGCAGGGCGTCCCCCCGCCACTGCGGTCGCCTCAGGCGATGGCGCCGGCCTCGCGCAGCTTGGCCACCCGGTCGGCGTCGAAGCCGGCCTCGGTCAGGACCTCGTCGGTGTGCTGGCCCGCATGCGCAGGGGGGCGGCGGATCTCACCGGGCGTGCGGCTGAACCGGGGGGCCGGTCCGGGCTGGATGATGCCGGCCACCTCGACGAACGTGCCCCGCTCGACGTTGTGGGGGTGCTCGATCGCCTCGGGGATGGCGAGCACCGGAGCGAAGCACACGTCGGTGCCCTCCATGAGCTCGCACCACTCGTCGCGCGTCTTGGTGCGGAAGATGGCGGCGAAGCGCTCCTTCAGCTGCGGCCACTGCGACCGGTCCTGCTGCCAGGGCAGGTCCTCGCCCTCGAGGCCGGTCAGGCGCAGCAGTTCGGCGTAGAACTGGGGCTCGATCGACCCGATCGAGACGTACTTGCCGTCGGCCGTCTCGTAGACGTCGTAGAAGTGCGCCCCGGTGTCGAGCATGTTGGTGCCGCGCTCGTCGTTCCAGATGCCCATGGCCCGGAACGAGTGGGTCATCGTCATGAGCGAAGCGGCCCCGTCGACCATGGCGGCGTCGATGACCTGGCCCTGGCCGGAGCGCTGGGCCTCGACGATGCCGCAGGCGATGCCGAAGGCGAGCAGCATGCCGCCACCCCCGAAGTCGCCGACCAGGTTGAGGGGCGGCACCGGCCCCTCGCCCCGCCGGCCGATCGGCTCGAGCGCGCCCGCGAGCGAGATGTAGTTGATGTCGTGGCCGGCGGCCGACGCGTACGGGCCGTCCTGACCCCAGCCCGTCATGCGGCCGTAGACCAGCTTCGGGTTGCGGCCCAGGCAGTCGTCGGGACCGATGCCGAGGCGCTCGGTGACGCCGGGGCGGAAGCCTTCGATGAGCGCGTCGGCGCGCTCGACGAGGCTGAGCACCACCTCGACCCCCTCGGGGGTCTTGAGGTCGACGCCGATCGACCGGCGGCCACGGGCGAGCAGGTCGGCGGGGGGCCGCTCGGGATCGCCCCCCTGCACCGCCTGGGCCCGGTCGACCCGGATGACGTCCGCGCCCATGTCGGCGAGCATCATGCCGCAGTACGGGCCGGGCCCGATGCCTGCGATCTCGATGACCGTGATTCCGGCGAGGGGTCCCATGGTGCTCCTGTCAGGCGTGCTCGGTGGCGTGCATGGCCAGCGCGTCGATGAGCCTCGGCCACAGCGGCGGAGACAGATCATGGCCCATGCCGTCGATCATCAGCAGCTTGGCGTCGGGGACGACCTCGGCGGTGCGCTCGCCCCCGGACGGCTGCACCAGCGTGTCGGCCGTGCCGTGGATCACCAGCGTGGGGACGGCGATCTCCGCCAGGCCCGGCGACCGGCTGCCGGACGCGAAGATCGCGGCCAGCTGGCGGGCGGCACCGGCGGGGTCGTAGCCGCGGTCCCACGCCTCGCCCGCGATGCGGCGCAGGCGCTCCACGTCGTACAGGCCGGGGCTGCCCCACACCCCGGCCTGGCGCACGGCGGTGTCCTGCAGTTCGTCCCGGGTCTGCGGGGGCGGCGACAGCAGCGCGGTCATGGCCTCGGCCGTGGGCGTGCCGACGTCGCGGTCGCCCGTCGTCGACATCACCGAGGTCAGCGACCGCACCCGCTGCGGGTGCTCGATGGCGACGGTCTGCACGATCATGCCGCCCATCGAGACGCCGAACAGGTGGGCCTCGTCGACGCCCAGGTGGTCGAGGAGACCGACGGCATCGGCCGCCATGTCCGACAGGAGGTAGGGCACCGCGGGCATGTCGTCGGAGCCGATGGCGCCCATCACCGCGAAGACGTCGACGGGCTCGTCGATGCGGGTGGACTCGCCCATGTCGCGGTTGTCGAACCGCACCACGTGGAAGCCCCTCGCGGCGATGCCCTCGCAGAACTCGACGTCCCAGTGGATCATCTGGCTTCCGA
This sequence comes from Acidimicrobiales bacterium, assembly GCA_016936035.1. Taxonomy (GTDB): domain Bacteria; phylum Actinomycetota; class Acidimicrobiia; order Acidimicrobiales; family VFJN01; genus ZC4RG19. The sequence continues at coordinate 10,510 of JAFGPU010000117.1, read as the reverse complement.
GCCCCATGACCAGCAGGACGGTCGGTGCGGCGGGGTCGCCGAACGTCTCGTAGGCGATCTCGATCCCGTTGGACTGAGCGACCGGCATGGCGGCCATCGTGTTCGGTCTTGACCAGGCGGTCAAGTCGTCCGGGCGGCCGCGTGTCCTAGGTTGCCCCGGGTGACGACCTTCGGCGTGCACACCGGTGTGCAGAACACCACCGTCGACGAGCTGCGCGACCTGTGGACCGGCGCCGAGGAGCTGGGCTTCGACGCCATCGCGGTGTGGGACCACCTCTACTCGTCCGACCTCGCCACCTACGAGTGCCACGAGGCGGTGTCGATGCACACCGCACTGGCGTGCGCCACCACCCGGGTGCGTTGCGGGTGCCTCGTGTACTGCGCCGGCTACCGCCATCCGGGCGTGCTCGCCAAGGCGGTCGCCACGATCGACCACCTCTCCGGCGGGCGGGCCGAGATCGGGCTGGGCGCCGGCTGGGCCCGGGCCGAGTACGAGGCGTTCGGCTTCCCGTTCCCGCCGCTCGGCGACCGGTTCGACCTGCTCGACGAAGCGGCGGCCGCCGTGCGCAGCCTGCTCCGCCACGACAGCACCACCGTCGACGGCACCCACGTCCGGCTCTCCGGCGCCCGGTGCGAGCCCCGCCCAGTCCAGGCCGACCTGCCGATCTGGATCGGAGGCACCGGCGAACGCCGCACCGCGCACATCGTCGCCCGCCACGGCGACGGCTGGAACCTCCCCTTCGTGGCCCCCGACGACGTGACCGCCAAGCGCGCGGCCCTCGCGGGCCACTGCGCCCGGATCGGCCGCGACCCCGCCGATGTCCGTGTGGGCGTCAACGTCATCGTGTGCGACGACGACGCATCCCTGCGCGCCCAGTTCGGCCCCCGGGCCGACGCCGTCCGTCCCGGGGCGATCGTGGGTACGAGCGTCGACCACACGACCGAGGCCCTGGGCCGCTACGTTGCGGCGGGCGCCGACACCGTCAACGTGGCGCTCCGCGCCCCCTGGGACCCCGGCGCACTCGAGCGGGCGGCCACCGCCGTCGCCGCGCTGCGCTGACAAGATCCGAACGCCGAAGGCACCATCGCACCTCACGCCATGTACGACGTCCGCATCGACGAGCTCTCCGGCGCCACCGTGGTGATGGCCGGCAGCCGCCAGCACCGACCCAACCGCCCGAGCGCCTCGTGCCCGTTCTGCGTCGGCGGCACCGAGGCGCCCGAGCCCTACGACGTGACGTGGTTCGTCAACCGGTGGCCGTCGCTACCCGACGACCGGTGCGAGGTGGTGCTGTACACGCCCGAGCACGACCTCGCCTTCCCCGACCTCGGCGTCGAGGGCGCCCGCCGGGTCGTCGACCTGTGGGCCGAGCGCACCAGCGCCCTGGGCGACCGGCCCGACGTGGCCTACGTGCTCGTGTTCGAGAACCGCGGCGAGGAGGTGGGCGCCACCATCAGCCACCCCCACGGCCAGATCTACGCCTACGACGACGTGCCCGACGTGCCCCTGACCGAGCTGCGCCGGGCCGGGCACGGCGAGTGCCCCACGTGCGCGCCGGTCGACGAGTCGCTGTCGGTGGCGTCCGCCGACGGGTGGCACGCCTGGGTGCCGGCCGCCAGCGCGTACCCCTACGCCCTGTTGCTGGCGCCCGACGTCCACCGGCCCGACCTGCCCTCGCTGGACGGGCCCCAGCGCGACGGGCTCGCCGCCCTGCTCGTCGACGTCCTGGCCCGCCTCGACCGCCTGTTCGAGGCGCCGCTCCCCTACATGCTGTGGATCCACCAGCGGCCCACCGACGGTGGTGCATGGCCCGAGGCCCACGTGCACGTGCACATCGTCTCGCCCATGCGCTCGCCGGGTGTGCAGCGCTACGTCGCCGCCGCCGAGCTGGGCAGCGGCGCCTACACCAACCCCGTCGTCCCCGAGGACGCCGCGGCCGCACTGCGAGGAGCGTGAATGGGACTGCGAGCGTGGGCACCCGGCCGGGTGAACCTGATCGGCGACCACACCGACTACATGGGCGGGCTGGCGCTGCCGATGGCCATCGGCCTCGGCACCGAGATCACGGGAGACCGGGGCGGCAACTGGGTGATGCTGGGCTCCGACGGGTTCGAGGGCGTCGCGGAGATCCCGATCGGCGGTGTCGAGGACCCGTCCGCGGTCGAGCCGCCGTGGGCCCGGTACGTCGCGGCGGTCGTCGACGAGGTCAAGCCCACGGACGGGCTGGTGGGCATGGTGCACTCGACGCTGCCCGCGGGCAGCGGCCTCGCGTCGTCGGCAGCGCTCGAGGTGGCCGTCGCCACCGCGCTCGGCGCCGACCGGGTCAACCCCGCCGCCGCCGCCCAGGCGTGCCAGCGGGCCGAGGAGCGGGCCGTCGGGGTGCCGTGCGGAATCATGGATCAGCTCGTCTCGCTGGCCGCGATCGAGGGCACCGCCCTGCGCATCGACTGCGACACCCTCGAGCTCGAGCACGTGCCCTTCCCGGACGACGCCGAGGTCGTGGTCATCCACTCGGGGCAGCACCGCGAGCTCAGCGGGTCGGCCTACGCCGACCGCCGAGCCGAGTGCGAGGCCGCCGAGCAGGTCATCGGCCGGCTGCGGGACGCGTCCCCCGCCGACGCCGAGGCGATCGAGGATCCCGTGCTCCGCCGGCGGGCGCGCCACGTGACCACCGAGAACGAGAGGGTCGACGCACTGGCCACGGCCCTCACCAGCGGCCAGCTCGGCTACGCGGGCGACCTGCTGGTGGCCAGCCACGCGAGCATGCGCGACGACTTCGAGGTGTCGACACCCGAGCTCGACGAGCTGGTGGGCACGGTCCGGGGCGTGCCCGGCGTGTACGGCGCCCGGGTCACCGGTGCCGGCTTCGGTGGGTGCGTGATCGTGCTGTGCAAGCCGAAGACCCGCATCAACGGTCCGGTGGTGTGGCGCGGCCTCCCGGCGGCGGGCGCGTCGCTGTCGACGACCTGAGCTCGGCCAGCTGGGCCCGCAGCCGGCCTGCTGCGGCAGGGGTGCGGACACCCCACCAGAACAGGTCCTGGCCGTCGACGAGCACCACCGGGGCCACATCGGCGAACAGGGGCACGTGGCGCTCCGCGAACGGGTACGGCTCGCTCGGGGCCAGCACCACATCGGGCCGGCGGGCCCGCACCTCGTCCAGCGTCACCGTGGGGTAGCGGGTCGTGGCGTCGGCGAACACGTTCTCGACACCGATCGTCGCCAGCAACGACGAGCCGTAGGTGGCGCCGGAGAGCGTCATCCACGGGCGCTTCCAGATGGGCACGAACGCCCGCCGCGGCGCCTCGCCGGCCGCCCTATCGGTTCCCGCTCGACCGGACGCCGCGGTGTCGCGCAGCGCCTCGAGGGCGTCGAGGTCGGCCGCGGGATGGTCGGCGCCGGTGAGCGCCGCGAGCATCCGCAGCGCCGGGGCCACGTCGTCGACGGCGTCGATCGACACGGCCGCGGTCACCACCCCGGCCTCGGCCAGCGCGTCCGCATCCTCGCGCCGGTTCTCCTCGACGCACATGACCACCAGGTCGGGCTCGAGGTCGACGATGGCGGCGACGTCGGGATCCTTGGTGCCGCCCACGTGCGGCAGGTCGGGCTGCTCGCAGAACCGGGTGCAAGCGACGGGCGTGACGCCCCAGGCCAGCAGCGTCTCGGTGACGGAGGGGACGAGGCTGACGACGCGGGGCGGCACCGGTCTCACATGCGGTCGAGCAGTTCCTGCTTCTTCGCCGCGAACTCGGCGTCGGTCAGCAGGCCCTGCTTGCGCAGCTCGTCGAGCTCGCGGATCTGAGCGGGGATCGAAGCTTCGCGGTCGTCGTCGGCGGCGGCGACCGACGCGCCCACCCGGTCGAACTTGCGGTTCTCGTTGGCCTCGACCTGCCGGTAGATCTCGCTCTGGATGGCGTCGGGGTGGCGCACGTTCGAGAACGCCTGGCGCCCCTGCTCGCTGGCCGACTCGATGACCAGGTCGCCCGAGCCCACCATGCGCTCGAACAGCGACTGGCGGAAGAACACGGTGTTGACGCGCTCGAGCGGGATCTCGATGCCGTGCTTGGCCAGGACGCCGTGGCGGTAGATCAGTCGGTCGCTCGTGACCACGAAGTTGGTGGTGATCCAGCGGGCGTACCGCAGGCCGAACCAGACCAGGCAGCCGAGGATGAGGATGCCGGCCGGGATGCGCAACCAGTCGATGTCGGTGCTCCACACGACGGCGCCGAGGACGATCGACCCGATCAGCGCGGCCAGGGGCGGGGCGAAGAACCACCAGTGGGGGTGGAGGTCGAGCGCGATCTCCTCGTTGTCGTTCAGCAGCTTCCTCGGGAAGGGCACGGCCGCAGCGTATCCCTGCCTGCCGGGCTGCGGCGGGCACCCGAACCCGCCTCGCGAGGTCGGTCCGGCGTCAGTCCCACCCCAGCTCGGTGAGGCGGTGGTCGTCGATGCCGAAGTGGTGGGCGATCTCGTGCACGACCGTGACGGTCACCTGCTCGACCACCTCGTCCTCGGTGGCGCACATCGCGCAGATCGGCCGGCGGAAGATGGTGATGCGGTCGGGCATCGTCAGTGCACCGGTGCCGTACCACGAGTCGCGCTCGGTCAGCGGCACGCCGTCGTAGCGGCCCAGCAGGCCCCCGTGAGGGACGCCGTCCTCGACGACGACCACCACGTTGTCGATCAACCGGGCCAGCTCCTCGGGGATGCCGTCGAGGGCATCTCCGACCAGCTGGTCGAACCGGTCGGGGTCCACCTCGATCACCGCGTGCATGGTAGGTGCCCGAATACCCTCTGCGACGTTGGCTGCCGACGACCTGCTCCACGATCTCGACGACGCCCAGCGCCGGGCGGTGACCTCGCCGGCGCGTCCGCTCGCCATCCTCGCTCCGGCCGGGTCGGGCAAGACACGGGTGCTCACCCGGCGCATCGCGTGGCGGGTCGAGTCCGGCGACGCCGACGCCAGCCACGTCCTGGCCCTGACCTTCACCCGCAAGGCCGCCGGCGAGCTGCGCGACCGCCTGCGGGCGTTGGGCCTGCGGCACGGGGTGGCCGCCGGCACGTTCCACGGCGTCGCGTTCGCCCAGCTGCGCTCTCGCTGGGCCGACGAGGGGCGCCCGCCCCCGACGCTGCTGACCCGCAAGGCCAGGGTGCTGGGCAGCGTGGTGACGGGGACACCCCTGTCGGTGGCCCAGCTGGCCGGCGAGATCGAGTGGGCCAAGGCCCGCCTCGTCGGCCCCGACGGCTACGCCGAGGCCGCATCCGGTGCCCGCCGGCGCACCCCTGCCCCGGCGGCGCGCATCGCCGACCTGTACCGCGCCTACGAGGAGGAGAAGCGCCGCGCCCGCATGGTCGACTTCGACGACCTGTTGCGCTTGTGCACCCACCTGCTCGACACCGACCCGAGCTTCGCCGCCGCCCAGCGATGGCGGTTCCAGCACCTGTTCGTCGACGAGTTCCAGGACGTCAACCCGTTGCAGCTCGCGCTGCTCGAGGCCTGGCGGGGCACCAGCTACGACCTGTGCGTCGTCGGCGACCCCCACCAGGCGATCTACGGCTGGAACGGCGCCGACGCCTCCTTCCTCGAAGGGTTTCGCCGGCTGCACCCGTCGGCCGAGGTCATCGCGCTCGAGGGCAACTACCGGTCGACCCCCCAGATCCTGGGGGCGGCGTCCGAGGTGCTCCGGGGGGCCGGTGTCAGCGACCGCTCCGTCCGGGCGGCGCGCCTCGACGGACCGCCGGTGCGCCTCGAGCGCCACGCCACCGACAGGGACGAGGCCGTGGCCATCGCCCGCGCCATCCGCGACCGGCGGGGCCCCCGGGCGCCGTGGTCGGCCCAGGCCGTGCTCGTACGGACCCACGCGCAGATCGGCCTCGTCACCGAGGCGCTGCGGGCCTCCGGCATCCCCCATCGCGTGCGGGGCGGCGACACGCTGCTCGACCGGCGCGAGGTCCGCGACGCCCTCGACCTGTTGAAGCGGTCCCGCGGTCCGCTGGCTGCGAGCCTTCCCGACCTCGAGGCCCTGGCGGCCGAGGCTCCCGTCGGCGGCGGCGCTCCGGCCCCGGACGGGTCGGGCGACGCCGGCCACGGCGACGGCGGCGACGACGGGGCAGCGGCCACCCGAGCCAACCTGGAACTGCTCGTCCAGCTCGCTCAGGACCACCTGCGCCTCGACCCTGGCAGCACCTCGGTCGGCTTCGTGTCCTGGCTCGTCGCCACGCTGCAGTCGGAGGGCGTCGACCACCGGCGTGACGCCGTCACCATCGCGACCTTCCACGCCGCCAAGGGCCTCGAATGGCCCGTCGTCCACCTCGCCGGCCTGGAGGACGGGCTCGTCCCGATCAGCCACGCCCGCAACCACGCCCAGCGCGCCGAGGAGGCCCGCCTCCTGTACGTGGCCATGACGCGCGCCGAGGACGAGCTGCGGTGCACCTGGGCGGCACAGCGGACCTTCGGCGGAAAGCCCTCCGAACGACGGCTCACCCCGTGGCTCACGGGGCTCGCCGACCGCCAGCGCACGCGGCCGTCCGAGCCGACCGGCCCTCCCGCCGACTGGCGCGCCCGCCTGGCCGAGCAGCGCGCGCAGCTCGCCGCCGCGTCATCGACGCCGTCGCCCACGCTGGCGGCGCTGCACGCGTGGCGCGACGAGAGCGCCCGCGCCGCGCGCGTCGAACCGGCCGCCCTCATCGACGACCGCCTGCTGGAGATGATCGCCGAGCGGCGCCCGACCAGCCATGATGAGCTCACCGCCATCCCGGGCATGGGGCGCGTGCTGGCGGCCCGCGTCGGCGACGGACTGCTCGCCGCCCTCCGCCACCCTGTCGGCGACCTGAGCTGAAGGCCACCTCGTCATGGATTTCACCGTCACCCAGACCTTCGACGCCGATCCCGACGCCGTCGCGCACGCCTACGCCACCCCCGACCTCTACGAGCACATGATCGGCCTGCCCAAGCTCGACACGCCCGAGGTGCTCGACCGGCGGGAGGACAACGACCTCGTCCACCTGCAGGTGCGCCACCGCTTCGTCGGCGACCTCTCCCCCGCGGTGACCGCCGTGATCGACCCCCGGCGGCTCACCTGGGTCGAGCACAGCACGCACGACCTGGCCAACCGCACCGTGCGCTACCACCTCGTCCCGGACCACTACCCCGACCGCCTCCGGTCGTCGGGATCGTGTGCCGTCGCCGCCTCCGGCAGCGGCGTCGGGAGCGTCCGCACGGTGACCGGCCGTCTCCGGGTCAGGGCGATGGTGGTGGGGACAGCCGTGGAACGAGCGATCGTGTCGGGGCTCCGTGAGCATCTGGCTGACGAGGTCTCCATCGTCGACCGCTTCGTGGCGGGTGCCGACGCCTGAGCACGCCCACGCCCGCCCGGACCCGGAGCTCGCTCTTGACCCCGCGCGGCGCGGGCGCGACAAGTGGACCATGGGTGATCCGCTCGACTTCATCGACGAAGACGGTTGGCCCTACCCCGACGACGACGACGTCGACGTCGACGTCCGCTCGCTCGAACCGATCGATCTGCGCTCCGCGACCGATGACGACGCGGTCGCCCTCCACGCGCTGGCCCCCCACGCGCTGGCCGCTCTGACCGACCTCGAGCGCGCCGCCGTGGCCGCGCGGTTCGGGCTGGCCGGTCAGCCGCCGATGACGATGGTCGAGCTGCGGAGCGCGCTGGGGGTGTCCCGCAACGGCGCGCGCCTCGCGCTCTCGGGCGGACTCGACAAGCTGCGCGCTGCTCTCGGCGACGGGGCGATCTGACCCGACGGACGCAGCGTCAGCCGCCCCCGTCGGGCGGCGTTGCGGCGCCCGACCGCCCCGACGGCCCGAAGCTCTCGTCGCGCCGGCGCTGCATCTCGGCCACCTTGCCGAAGTCGATGGCGATGAACAGGCCCTCGCCTTCGGCGCAGAGGCGCTCGCCGGCGTGGAGGGTGCCGCTCGTGAACGTCTTGCGCCCCGAGACCTCGTCGACGCGGGCCGTGAAGTCGAGCTCGGTGTGCAGCGGCGTGGGGCTGCGGTAGTGGACGGTGAGCCGGCCGGTCATGCCGGGGCGCCCGGCCAGCGACTGCGCCGAACCGAGCACCTCGTCGAACGCGGCGGCGACGTACCCGCCGTGCACGCACCCGGGGGGTCCCTCGTAGGCGGCACCGAAGGTTGCCCTGCCCCGCAGGACGTCGCCGTCGGCCCACAGCTCGACCGGCGGCGCCAGCGGGTTGGCCCGACCCAGCATGGGACTGTGGTCGAAGAACGCGTGGGGCTCGCGCGCGGCCAGCGGCGACTCGCCGAAGCCCTCGTAGAGCGAGCCCCCGGGGAACGCGTCGAGACGCCCGGCCAGCTGCTCCAGCTCGTCGGCTGCGGCCGCGAGCTCGTCATCGGGGGCGGGGCTGCTGTGCAACCGGTGGATGATGCGCCGGAGGGCCGCACCCACGCGGTGCAGCTCGGCGCGCCGGGGCGACGGGACCGCCGTGGCGACTTTCTCGAGGTACTCGGGCCACGAGGCCGACCCGGGCGCAGCGACGCCCGCGTCGGGCGCGCCCGCGACCGGATCCCGGTCCGGGGGGACGTCAGACATGGTGTCGTCCTAGCTCAGCTCGGACCGGAATGCGACATCGCGGCTGCCGCCCTGCCCGGCGTCACGTCGTGCTCGACGCGTCGCTGCCGGCCGCGATCATCGGTCCGGGGCCCGGACCGACGTCGACGATGACGGGGGCGTGGTCGCTCGGCTTGGTGCCCTTCCGGGCGTTGCGGTCGATGAGCGCCCACGTCACGCGCTCGGCGATGTCATCCGACGCAAGCACCAGGTCGATGCGCATGCCACGGTGCTTGTGGAACGCACCGGCCCGGTAGTCCCACCAGCTGAACAGGCCCTCGACGGCCGGGTACTGCTCGCGGAAGACGTCGCGCAGGCCGAGGGCCTCGAGCTCGGCCACGGCCGCTCGTTCCTCGGGGGTGACGTGCGTCGACCCCTCGAAGGCCTGAGGGTTCCACAGGTCGAGGTCGTCCGGGGCGACGTTGAAGTCGCCGCACACCACCCGGCGGGCGGTCGTCCCGTCCGGCTGGCCGGGCCACTCGGCGCTGCCCGGCGGTGGCGTGTCGGCCAGCAGGTGGGCGCGCAGGCGTGCGAGCCACCGGAGCTTGTACCGGAAGTGCTCGTGGCCCACGGCCCGGCCGTTGGGGACGTACACCGACGACACCCGCACGCCGCCGCAGGTCGCCGTGACGAGGCGGGCCTGGTCGTCGTCGGGCTCGCCGTCGGCGAAACCGGCCACCGGGTCGTCGAGGCCGACGCGGCTGAGGATGGCGACGCCGTTCCACCGGCCCTCGCCGTGGTGGACGCTGGCATAGCCCCGGGCGTGGAAGTCGAGGGCGGGGAACGCGTCGTCGGTCTGCTTGGTCTCCTGCAGGCACAGGACGTCGGGCTCGGCGATGTCGAGCCAGCCGACGACGCGGTCGATGCGCTCCCCGGTCAGCGAGTTCACGTTCCAGGTGGCGATGCGCACGTCAGCGCAAGCTACCGCCTGCCCCCGCCTCGATCCCCCCGGCACCCCGATCGCAAGCCCGGCGCCACCTGGCCGGCAGCCCGGCGACACCACATCTGGCGTCCCTCACGAGCACATGCGCTGCTCAGCGACGCGAGAACGCGAGACGACGCACCACCACGACCACCCCCACCGGCGACACCACATCTGGCGTCCCACACGAGCACATGCGCTGCTCAGCGACGCCAGAACGCGAGACGGCGCACCACTGACGGCGACAGCGCCGGCACTGGCGACGGAGGCGGGGGGTCAGCCCTCGGCGGCCTGCGCTGCGACGCCCGCATCGCCGCGGGTGCCAGCCGCATCCGCCGGCATGGACACGACCACGTCGTCGTCGGTCGTCGGCGCACCACCATGGCCGGGACCGGGATCGGTTGCGCCGCCGCCGGCCTCGGCTGCCATTCTGGTCGCGGGCGTGTTCCCGGCCTCGGACCGCGTCGCTCCCGCCGTCGTCGGCGCTGACGCCTCGGCGGTCGCCTCCTCCCGCGTCGATGCCTCGGCCGCGGCCTTCTTGGTCGTGCCCTTCCTCGCAGGGGCCTTCTTGGCAGTGGCCTTCTTGGCACTGGTCCTCTTGGCCGCAGCCTTGTTGGCCGGCGCCTTCTTGGCGGCCTTCTCCGCGGGCGCCTTCTTCGACGCCGCCTTCTTCGACGCCGCCTTCCTCGGTGCCGTCGGCTCAGCGGGGGTCGTCTCCGCCGCCTCCTCCCCCGGCGCCTTCGTGGCCGCGTGATCCCCCGGCGCCTTGTTGGCTGCCTGGTCCCCTGGCGCCTTCTTCGCGGCCGTCCTCTTGGCGGCCGCCTTCTTCGTCGTGGACCGCTTGGCGGCCTCGTCCGCAGGCTCCTGCGCAGGCGCCTGCTCCACCGGCGGCTGCTCCACCGGCGGCTGCTCGGCAGCCTGGTCCCCCGACGCCTTCTTCGCGGCCGTCCTCTTGGCGGCCGCCTTCTTCGTCGTAGACCGCTTGGCGGCCTTCTCCGC
>JAFGPU010000541.1 GCA_016936035.1 Acidimicrobiales bacterium | reverse complement strand
GCCCGCCGGCCGCTGACGGGACGGCGTCGGGGCGTCACAATTGGCGCATGACGCGCCTCACCCACGACGAGACCGAGTTGCGGTTGGCCGACATCCCGGGATGGGGCATCGCCAACGGTGCGCTCCACCGCGAGCTGGAGTTCGCCAACTTCGTCGAGGCCTTCGGCTTCATGGCCATGGTCGCCCTCGAAGCCGAGAAGCTGAACCACCACCCCGACTGGTCCAACTCGTGGAACCGGGTCGTGATCGACATCTCGAGCCACGACAAGGGCGGCATCACCGACCGGTGCTTCGCCCTGGCGGCCGCCATCAACAAGGCGCTGGGGGAGTAGCCCGCCGGCGCCCGCCGCAATCGGTCGCGCGCCCCCGGGGCGCCTACGACGACTGCTCGTCGAGCGCCTGGAGCAGGGTGTTCCAGGCCAGGGTGGCGCACTTGATGCGCACGGGGAACTTCACGACGCCCCGCAGCGCCTCGAGGTCGCCCAGCTTGACGTCGGGCCCGGTGCCGTCGGCCTCGTCGTCGATGTCGCTGTCGCCGTTGCCGGAGGCGTCGGCGTCGAGCGACTGCTCGTGGATCGACATCATGCCCTTGAATGCCCGGGACAGGGCCCGCACCTCGTCGAGCGTGCGGCCCTTGACCGCGGACGACATCATCGACGCCGACGACTGGCTGATCGAGCACCCCTGGCCGCTGATGCGGACGTCCTTGACCCGGTCGTCCTCGACGTCGAGGTAGATGACGATCTCGTCGCCGCACAGCGGGTTGAAGCCCTCGACGCGGGTGGCGGGCGGCGAGGGCAGCTCACCCCGGTTGCGGGGGTTGCGGTAGTGGTCGAGGATGATCTCTCGGTAGAGGTCTTCGAGGCCGGGCATGCGGGTCGCGATCCTATCGGTGGGCCAGGCGAGCGGTTCAGAAGCTGAAGAAGTCGGACGCCGCGTCGATGGCGTCGGCCAGGGCGTCGACGTCGGCCTCGTCGTTGTAGAGGTAGAGCGAGGCCCGGGCCGTGGCCGCTTCGCCCAGCTCGCGCAGCAGCGGCTTGGCGCAGTGGTGGCCGGCCCGCACGCACACCCCCCGCTCGTCGAACACCTGCGTGAGGTCGTGGGGGTGCACGTCGCGGTAGCTGAACGACAGCACCCCACCCCGCTCGGCCGGGTCGGCCGGGCCGTGGATGGTGATGTCGTCGCCGAACCGCTCGCCCAGCGTGGTGAGCGCGTAGGCGGTGAGGGCGTGCTCGTGGGCGCGCACCGCCTCCATGCCCAGGCCGCCGAGGTAGTCGACGGCGGCACCGAGGCCGACGGCCTCGGCGATGGGCGGGGTGCCCGCCTCGAACTTCCAGGGGAGCTCGTTGGGGGTGAAGCCGGTCTTGGTGACGTTGAGGATCATCTCGCCGCCGGTGAGGAAGGGCGGGGTGGCGTCGAGGATCGCCTCGGTGCCCCACAGCACGCCGATGCCGGTGGGGCCGCACATCTTGTGGCCGGTGAACGCGACGAAGTCGGCCCCCCAGGCGGTCACGTCGGTGGGCAGGTGGGGGACGTACTGGCTGGCGTCGACCACGGCGACGGCGCCGGCCCCGTGGGCGGCCTGCACCAGGCGCTCGACCGGCGTGATGGTGCCGAGCACGTTGGACATGGCCGCGAACGACACGACCCGGGCGCCGTCGACCAGCCGGTCGAGGGCGGACAGGTCGAGGTGGCCGCCGGCATCGACGGGGATCCACCGCAGCTCGATGCCGATCTCGTCGACGAGCTGGTGCCAGGGCACGATGTTGGCGTGGTGCTCGAGCTCGGTGATGACCACCGGGTCACCCGGGCGCAGGTGGGCCCGGCCCCAGGCCTTGGCCACCAGGTTGAGGGCCTCGGTGGCGTTCTTGGTGAACACGATCTCGCGCTGGGAGCGGGCGCCGACGAAGCGGGCGACCTTGCCCCGGGCCCCCTCGAGGGCGGCGGTGGCCTCTTCCGCGATGAGGTAGGTGCCCCGGTGCACGTTGGCGTTGGAGCGCTCGTAGTACGCCTGCATGGCGTCGAGCACCGCCCGGGGCTTCTGCGAGGTGTTGGCCGAGTCGAGGTAGACCAGCCGGCGCCCGCGCACCTCGCGGTCGAGGATGGGGAAGTCCTTCTTGACCCGCTCGACGTCGAGCGTGTCGGTGGGGATCGGGGCGGGTGTGGCGGTCACGGGGAGCTCACCTCGGCGGGGGTGCGCCAGCTCTCGTAGCCCTCGCGCTCGAGGCGCTCGGCGAGCTCGGGCCCGCCGCTCTCGACGATGCGGCCGTCGACGAGGATGTGCACCCGGTCGGGCCGGAGGTGCTCGAGGAGCCGCTGGTAGTGGGTGATGGCGAGGACGCCGAGCTCGGGCCGGTCGTTGCGGACCTCTTCGACGCCCCGGGCCACGACCTTGAGGGCGTCGATGTCGAGGCCGGAGTCGGTCTCGTCGAGGATGGCCACCTCGGGCTCGAGGATGGCCATCTGCAGGATCTCGTTGCGCTTCTTCTCGCCGCCCGAGAACCCCTCGTTGAGGTAGCGGTCGGCG
>JAFGPU010000116.1 GCA_016936035.1 Acidimicrobiales bacterium | reverse complement strand
TGCGGTGGGGTCGAACGGGGTGACGCCCACGTCGACGGCGCTGTCCTCGTAGCGGCCCCAGGGCGACGGCATCCAGTCGATGGCCGAGAGGTAGTCGAAGAACGTGAAGTGGAGCCGCAGCTTGGCGACCTCGGCGGCCGCCACCCAGGCGTCGCGGGTCACGCGCACCCACAGGCCGCGCCCGGGCTCGATGTGGCTGCCCACGACGGCGTCGCCCAGCGCGTCGGTGAAGACGTCGAGCAGCCCCTGGCGCGCGTCGTCGACCTCGACCTCGGTGGTCTCGACGCCCTCGTCGGTGGTGTCGGTGGCGTCGGCCATCACTGCACCACCAGGGGGTCGCCCCGCCACCGGTCGGCCATGTCTTCCTTGCCGATGCGCTGCTGCAGCAGCACGACACCCTCGAGGAGCGCCTCGGGGCGCGGCGGGCATCCCGGGACGTAGACGTCGACGGGGACGATCTGGTCGACGCCCTTGGTGACCGAGTAGCTGTCCCAGTACGGCCCGCCGCAGTTCGTGCAGGAGCCCATGGAGATGACGTACTTCGGGTCGGCCATCTGCTCGTACAGGCGCTTGATCGCGGGCACCATCTTGTCGGTGACCGTCCCGGAGATGACCACGACGTCGGCCTGCCGGGGGCTGGCGGGCAGCGGGATGACGCCGAGCCGCATGACGTCGTAGCGGGGCGAGGCGAAGGCGGCGCCCATCTCGATGGCGCAGCACGCGAGGCCCCACTGGTACGCCCAGAGGCTGTACTTGCGGGCGGTGTTGAGAAGCGATGTCAGCGGCTTGGGCATCTTGCCGCTCTCGACGAGACCCATCAGACGACGTCCTGTGTCAGATCCAGCGGAGGACCTTCTTCTTCCAGGCGTAGAGCAGTCCGAGGGCGAGGATGACCACGAAGACGCCCATCTCCACGAACCCGAACCACCCGTAGGCCTCGGCCCGGGTGGCGAACGGGAAGATGAACACCGCCTCGACATCGAACAGCACGAACAGCAGTGCGAACAGGTAGTAGCGGACCTGCGTCTGGCCCCACATCGAGCCCGCGGGGTCGACGCCCGACTCGTAGTTGACGTACTTCTCGGGCTGCGGCCGGGTGGGTCGGATGAGGCTGCCGAGGCCCATGATGGCCGCCACGAGCGCCACCGAGACACCCAGGAAGATGCCGATCGTGAGGTACGAGCGGAGAAGGTCCGACACGTGGCGGGAGCCTAGTGATCGTTTGCACGAGGGGCCAAAGCCGCTCGTGAGCAGGTAATCAGCTCTGGGACCGAGGCGCCGAGGCCGCCGTCACCGGCACTGGTTGATGAACCGGACGGCGTCGGTGGCGCCCACCGCGATGCGGTTGACGACCAAGCCGTCGGTGAAGAAGGCGATGCCAGTGCCGTCGCCGGCCTCGGCGCGGAAGATGCGCCCGCCGGCCACGAACGGGTGCGACCACTCGTCGAGGTTGGCGCCGTAGGTGGCCAGCACCTGGTCCTGGGGCGCGCCGAGCGCGAGACCCGTGTCGGTCTGGCGCTGGGTGGGCAGGCCCGACTGGATCGCGATCGAGATCAGCACCCCCTCGTTGGGGTCGTCGACCCGATACTCGCCCTCGGGGGGACGGAAGCGGAGCACGAGGTCGAGGCTGCCGGCGACGCGCGCGTCGTAGCAGGTGCCGCCGGAGCCGGTGAACGTCGCGTCGTCGACCTGGAGGGGCACCCCGGCCAGCGCGAGTTCGCCGAGCTTCGACCCGATCGTCAGCGGACCGACGCCGCCGGGCGTCAGCGGGGCGTCGGGGTCGACCGTCCCGGGCGCCGTCGTGTCGGGCGTGGTCTCGTCGGGTGGGGCCTCGGCCTCGCTGGTGGCGGGGGTGCTGTCGGCGGCGTCGGTGGCGTCGGTGGTGTCGCGGGTGCCGGTGGTCGTCTCGTCGTCGGGATCCTGCACCGCGGCCACCACCAGCAGCGCGACCAGCACCGCGGCCACGCCGGCGACGACGGTGCGGACGGGTGTGCGCCGGGGCGGCGGGCCGTCGCCCTTCAGTCCCTCGGCGAGGTTGCGGTCGTCGACCACCGGCGGCGGCTGCGTGATGGGTCGGATGGCCGACCGGGGTGCCAGCCGCAGCTGGGGCTCGTCGGCGAGCCGCCCGTCGAGGTCGTTCCAGAAGCTGCGCCCGTGCCGCGGCGGCGTGAGGTCACGAAGCGCCTGGGCCAGCGGTGACCCCGTGCCCGGCCGGGGACCGGTGGCCGCGGGCTCGTCGGACGTCGCCGGGCGGGCGTGGGCGGGCCTGCGCCTGCTCACGACGGGTCGTCCGGAGGCGAGCCGGACACGTCCGTGGCCTGCCGGCTGGCGGCGTACTTGGCGCGCCGTCGGGCGCGCCGCCCCCGGCCGGTGGCCGGCCGGTCGGCCGGGTCGGGCTGCTCGTCGCCTGTGCGGTGACCGTTTCCGTTGCCGCTGGTGCCCTTGCTCCCGCCGTCGGCGTCACCGTCGGAGGTGGTGGTGCCGCGACCGTTGCCGTTGCCGCCGGCTGGGGCGGCCTCGCTGCTCGCGACGTCCAGCGAGACGTCTCCGGTCGTCGCCGGTGCCTCGGGGTCCCCGGCGGAGGCGGGGGCCGGTTCGGCCTGAGGCTCGGAGGTGTCGTCGGACCGGTCTGCGCCGTGGACCGTGGGCTCGACGTCGCCGTCGTCGGACCGGTCTGCGCCGTGGACCGCGGGCTCGACGTCGCCGTCGTCGGTACCCGCCCCGGGCATCGTGGCCGCAGCAGGTTCCGCCACCGGCTCCGGCGCGGGCTCGGCCACCGGCTCGGGCGCAGGCTCAGGAACCGACTCCGAAGCGGACTCAGCCACCGGCTCCGGCGCGGGCTCGGCCACCGGCTCCGCCGCGGGCTCGGCCACCGGCTCGGGCGCAGGCTCAGGAACCGACTCCGAAGCGGACTCAGCCACCGGCTCCGGCGGGGGCTCAGCCACCGACTCCGGTGCGGGCTGGGGGGCGGTACGCGGGGTGGCCGGGATGTAGGGCGCCAGCTGGCGGCGGGCCTCGTCGAGGCGGGCGACGACGACCGATGGCGACAGGCCCAGGATGCGGGCCGCCGACTCGGGCGTGAAGCCCTCGCGATCGACGAGGACGACCACGACCCGGTCGGAGGGCGGCAGGGTCGCCAGTCCGGCGCCGATGTCCTCGAGCGGGCCGGCGGACGAGCGCCCCTGCCGGGGCTCGGGGGCGAGGCGGAGCTGGTCGATGCAGGCGTTGTAGGTCACGCGGTACAGCCAGGCCCCGATGTCGTCCTTGGCCGTGATGCGCACGACGTCGCGCCACGCCCGCAGGTAGGCCACACCCAGCGCCGCGTCCATCTCGGCGGCATCGAGCAGCAGGGCGTACGCCAGGCCGCGCAGCCGCCAGTCGTAGCGGGTGAGGAGCGCGCTGAACGCACGTCGGTCGCCTTGCTGCGACCGACGTGCGAGTACGGCGTCGTTCAGTCGTCTCGTCTTCGGCACGGTGTCAGGCAGTGGGTGAGAGGCGGCGCCGGGCTGGGGAGATGGCACACGCCATGGGCGATTTCACCACACCTCACCCCGCGGGACCTACTGTCTCGGCGTCATTTCGGTTCCAACCACGCGACAGGTCGTTGTCACCTGCGTCGCCACCAGGGCCTCGCCGCGTCGTCAGCCCAGTGTGGTCAGGACCGGGACGGCGTCGCGGGCCACCTCGGCGACCGACCCCGGCCAGACGCCCACCACCAGCGTGACCAGCACGCACAACGCCAGCGCGATGCCCGCGCCCGCCGGGATGCGGATGCGCGGGCCCGCGGGGGCGGCCTCGGGATCGTCCATGTACAGGCTGACCGTGATGCGCAGGTAGAGGTAGGCGGAGATGACCGACGACAGCATGGCGATGAC
>JAFGPU010000115.1 GCA_016936035.1 Acidimicrobiales bacterium | reverse complement strand
GGCGAGCGCCCGGTCATGGACCGGGTGCGCGACTCGCTGCCGGTGTCGCTCCAGCTCATGGTGTACGCCCAGGTGCTGGCGCTGCTCATCGCCATCCCTGCCGGCGTGATCACCGCCTACCGGGCGGGGTCACGGGCCGACAAGGCGGCGAACGCCGGAGCGTTCGGGATGCTCGCCATCCCCAACTTCGCCCTCGCGCTCGTGCTGGCGTACTACGTCGGCGTCGAGCTCGGGTGGCTGCCGGTCAGCGGCTACGTCAAACCCAGCGACGACCTCGGCGAGCACCTCCGCCGCATGATCCTGCCGGCCGTCAGCCTCGCCGTGGGGCAGATCGCCGTCTACATGCGCCTGTTGCGCAGCGACATGATCGCCACGCTGCAGGAGGACTTCATCACGATGGCCAAGGCCAAGGGGGTGTCGCCCCGGCGTGTGCTGTGGCGACACGCCCTCCGGCCATCCAGCCTCACGCTGCTGACGGTGGCCGGCCTCAACGTGGGCACGCTGATCGGCGGCGCGGTCATCGTCGAGGTCATCTTCGCCATGCCCGGCATCGGCACGCTGCTGTTCGAGGCCATCCAGGCCCGGCAGTACATCGCCCTCCAGAGCCTGGTGGCGATCATCGCCGTCGGCTACGTGCTGATCAACGTGGCCGTCGACATCCTCTACGCCGTCCTCGACCCGAGGATCCGCCATGCCCGAAGCTGACGATCTCGACCTCGAGGCGGCGCACCGGGGTTCGATCAACCCCGTGTCGACCCTCGAACCGACCGACACGGCCCAGGTGGTCGAGCACGAGCCGCTCACGATGCGTCAGCAGCGGGCACGCCTGGGCATCGGCGGCAAGCTCGCCATCGCCTGGCTGGCGTTCGTGACGCTGGCCGCCGTCCTGGCTCCGGTCCTGCCGCTCGACGACCCCAACCAGTCCGTCACGTCGATCGTGCGCCAGGGGCCGGGTACGGACGGTCACCTGCTCGGGGGCGACGCCCTGGGGCGCGACATCCTCAGCCGCATGGTCTGGGGCGGGCGGGCCTCGCTGCTGCTCGCGTTCTCGTCGGTGCTGCTCGGGCTGGTCGTCGGGGGCATGTTCGGGCTCGTCGCCGGCTACCTCCGTGGCCGCACCGATCGCGTCCTGACCGTCGGCTTCGACACGCTGCTGTCGTTCCCCCAGATCATCTTGGCGGTGACGCTGGTGACGGTGTTCGCCAGCCAGCAGGGGACGAGCACCACCCGGCGCATGGTGGTGCTCATCCTCTCGCTGGGAGTGGTCTCGATCCCGGTGCTCGCCCGCATCACCCGTGCGAACACGCTGATGTGGTCCGAGCGCGAGTTCGTGCAGGCGGCGCGCGCCATGGGCGCCCGCACCACGTCGATCATGGTCCGCGAGGTGCTGCCGAACGTGTTGCCTGCGATGTTCTCGATCGCCCTGCTCGGCGTCGCCGTGGTGATCGTGGCCGAGGGCGGCCTGAGCATCCTGGGCGTCGGGGTGCTGCTGCCGACGCCGTCGTGGGGCAACGTCCTCGCCGAGGGCCGGGCCGACCTGCGCGCCGCCCCCCACATCGTCCTGATCCCGACGGTCGTCATCTTCCTGACCGTGCTGTCCCTCAACTACCTGGGCGACATCGTCCGGGCCCGGTTCGACGTACGGGAGAGCGCACTGTGAGCCCCCCTGCCCGACGTCACGTGCACGCCAGCGCCGACGAGTTCCCCCGTGCGGGCCGCGGCCTGCTCGACGTGTCCGACCTGCGCACGCAGTTCCGCACCCCGCGGGGGGTGGTGACCGCCGTCGACGGCGTGTCGCTGTCGCTGCAGCGGGGCCGCACGCTCGGTCTCGTCGGCGAGTCGGGATGCGGCAAGTCGGTGCTGTCGCGATCGATCATGGGGTTGTTGCCCCCGACGGCCACCCGCACCGGCGAGATCACGTTCCAGGGCGAGCGCCTCGACCTCCTCGGCGACGACGCCATGCGGTCGTACTGGGGCGTCCAGGTGTCGATGGTCTTCCAGGACCCGATGACCTCGCTCAACCCGGTCATGAAGATCGGTCGCCAGATCCTCGAGCCGCTCGAGGTCCACACCGATCTCGACAAGGCGGCGGCGCGCGAGACAGCCGTCAACCTGCTGCGGTCGGTGCACATCCCCGAGCCGGAGCGGCGGCTCAAGCAGTACCCGCACGAGCTCTCGGGCGGCATGCGCCAGCGCGTGGTCATCGCCATCGCCCTCGCCTGCGGCCCCCAGCTCGTCTTCGCCGACGAACCGACGACCGCCCTCGACGTCACCGTGCAGGCGCAGATCCTCGACCTGCTCGACGAGCAGCAGCGCGAGCGCGACATGGCGATGGTGCTCGTCAGCCACGACCTCGGCGTGGTCGCGGGGCGCACGCACGAGATCGCGGTGATGTACGCCGGGCAGATCGTCGAGATCGCGCCCACGACGACGCTGTTCTCCGAGGTGCGCATGCCGTACACCGAGGCGCTGCTGAAGGCGGTGCCACGGCTCGAGAACGCGAGCCACAGCCGCCTCCAGGTGATCGGCGGCCGGCCGCCCGACCTCGCGTCGCCGCCGCCGGGGTGCCGGTTCGCGCCGCGCTGCCCGTACGCCCAGGCACGCTGCCACACGGAGATGCCGCCGCTGGTCGAGGCCGACACGCCGGGCCACTTCTACCGCTGCTGGTTCCCCGTCGGCACCGACGCCGGCCGCGAGGCGCTCGAGCGCAACGTCGCCGCCAAGGTCCCCCAGGCCGAGGCCGCGGTGACCGGACAACTGACAGTGGAGGCCGGATGACCACGGACGGTGCCGCCCGCGCCGGGCACGGCGACGTGACGGCCACGCACCCGCAGGCCGCCGGCGACCGGGGGACGGGCTGATGGCCGGCACGGGCACAGCGCACCTCCGCTCGGCCGACGACGTGCTGCTGCGGGTCGAGCACCTGGTGGTCGACTTCCCGTCGGCCGGCGGGCAGAAGGTGTCCGCGGTAGCCGACCTCAGCCTCGACGTCGCCGAGGGCGAGACGCTCGGCCTGGTGGGCGAGAGCGGGTGCGGCAAGTCGACGGCGGCCCGCGCCATCATGCAACTGCCGGCGCCGACGTCAGGCACCGTGTTGTTCGAGGGGCGCGAGCTGACGGCCATGCGCGGCGAGCAGCTGCGCAAGCTGCGCCCGCGCCTGCAGATCGTGTTCCAGGACCCGATCAGCTCGCTCAACCCCCGGCGCCGGGTGGCCGACATCGTGGGCGCCCCGCTCAAGGTCTGGAAGCAGGGCAACGACGCCGAGCGTCGCGCCCGGGTCGACGAGGCCCTCGAGACGGTGGGGCTCGACCCGTCCGTGGCCCGCGACAAGCGGCCGCACGAGTTCTCGGGCGGCCAGTGCCAGCGCATCTCGATCGCCCGCGCCCTCGTGCTCGAGCCCAAGGTCGTGATCTGTGACGAGCCGGTCTCGGCGCTCGACGTGTCGGTGCAGGCCCAGATCCTGAACCTGCTCGAGGACCTCAAGCAGCAGTACGGGCTGACGCTGATCTTCATCACGCACGACCTGGCCGTGGTCAAGAACGTCAGCGACCGCGTCGCGGTGATGTACCTGGGCAAGCTGTGCGAGGTGGCCGACCCCGACCGCCTCTACGCGGCGCCGGCCCACCCGTACTCGGCGGCGCTGCTGTCGGCCATCCCCGTGCCCGACCCGTCCGTCCGCGCCAGCGCGAGCGGCCTGGTGCCCGGCGACCTGCCGTCGCCGCTGGCGCCCCCGAGCGGGTGCCGGTTCCGCACCCGCTGCCCCCGGGCCGAGGAGCGGTGCGCCCTCGAGCAGCCCCAGGTGCGCGAGGTCGCGGACGGGCAGTTCGTCGCCTGCCACTTCCCGCTGGTGGGCGACGTCGCACCACCGGCAGACGCCGAGGTGGCCGAGGCCACCGTCTCGTAGGGATGGAACCCGCCGCGACGACCCCGCCAGAGCCCCGCCGGTCGCGGCTCGAACCGGCGGCGCGTCGGGCGCAGATCGTCGCGGCGGCGGCCGACGTGTTCCGGGGACGCGACCCCGCGACCGTGCGCTTCGACGAGGTGGCCAGCGCCGCCGGCGTGTCGCGATCGCTCGTGTACGCCTACTTCGGCGACCGCGGCGAGCTCGTCGCCGCCGTGTACCTGCACAGCCTGAGCGGGCTCGACGCCGATCTGTCGTCGTTGCTCGCGGACGCGCCCGTCGACGAGGCCCGCCTGGGCTCGGTGGTGCGCCACTTCCTCGAGCTCGCCGACCAGAACGCGGACTCGTGGCGCCTGTTCGCCGCGGCCGGCGCCGTCACCCACCCGGTGGTGGAGGCGGCGCGCCGGGAGCGCTGCCAGCGCATCGCCGACGCCTGGGGCGGGGGACCGGCCGAGCGCCTGCTCGCCCGAGGGGTGATCGGCATGCTCGAGGCGGCAGCGACAGAGTGGATCGCGCACCGTCCGTGCTCGCTCGACCACGCGGCGATGCTGCTGACCAGCGCGCTGTGGAACGGCGTGGGCAAGCTTCCCCGCACGCCCGCGCGCTGACGCCGGATTGGCCTGTTCAATCCGGGTTCCCGCGGGGAATACTGCCTGCATGCCCCGTGCCATGTGGAGCGGCGCCATCAGCTTCGGCTTGGTCAACATCCCGATCAAGCTGTTCACCGCCGTGTCGCGCAAGAGCGTGCACTTCAACCAGATCGACACGCGCACCGGCGCCCGCATCCAGTACCGCAAGGTGTCCGCCGCCGACGGCGAGGAGGTGGCCAGCGAGGACATCGCCAAGGGCTACCAGCTCAGCTCCGGCGAGTACGTCCTGGTGGGTGACGACGAGCTGGCCTCGCTCGATCCCGTCGCCACCCGCAGCATCGACATCGAGCAGTTCGTCGACCTCGACGAGATCGATCCCGTCTACTACGACTCCGCCTACTACGTGGCGCCCGACAAGGCGGCGCGCAAGCCCTACGCGCTGCTCACCCAGGCGATGGAGCAGCAGAACAAGGTGGCGATCGCCCGCTTCGTGATGCGCTCCAAGCAGTACCTGGCCGCGCTGCGACCCAAGGACGGCGTGCTGGTGATGTCGACGATGGTGTACGCCGACGAGCTCAACGACCCCCAGCAGCTCGTCGACGGCGAGGACGTGGCCGACACCGACGTGAGCGACCGCGAGCTGAAGATGGCCACCCAGCTCATCGAGTCGCTGACCGAGCCGTTCGAGCCCGAGAAGTTCGAGGACACGTACCGGAACGAGGTGCTCGACCTGATCGACCGCAAGGCGGCCGGTGAAGAGGTCGTCGCCACGCCGGCGCCGGTGGCCGAGGACAAGGTCGTCGACCTGATGGCCGCGCTCGAGGCCAGCGTGCGCGACGCCAAGGAGGCCCGGGGTCGCCATCCCAGCGCCAAGGCGGCCGGCGACGAGAGCCGGGCCGAGGGCGACGGCGACAGCGGGCGGGGCAAGGCCCGCAAGTCGTCGAAGGCGTCCAAGGCCGGCAAGGCGTCCAAGAGCTCGAAGGCCGCCCCCAAGCGCAAGTCCGCCTGACGCCGGTCGCGGGCGAGGACACGGGTGGCGAGCAACGCGACGGTCGAGGTCGAGGGGCACCGGCTCACGCTCTCGAACCTCGACAAGGTGCTGTACCCGGCCGCGGGCACCACCAAGGCCGAGGTCATCGACTACTACGCCCGCATCGCCCCGGTCATGGTGCCCCACCTGGCCGGTCGGGGGGTCACGCTGCGGCGCTTCCCCGACGGCGTCGAGGGCGGCTCGTTCTTCGAGAAGCGATGCCCAGGGCACCGACCGGAGTGGTTGGGCACGGTGGCCGGACCCGGCGACCGCAACGGCACGATCCGCTACTGCTGCCTCGACTCGCCGGCGGCGCTGGTGTGGGCGGCCAACATGGCCGCACTCGAGATCCACGCGCCGATGGCGCGGGGCGACATCGACACGCCGACCCTGTGCGTGTTCGACCTCGACCCCGGCGAGGGGGCCACGATCGTCGACTGCGCCGACGTGGCGCTCGACATCCGCCACGTGCTCGACGGGTTCGGGTTGGTCGGGTTTCCCAAGACGTCGGGGTCGAAGGGCATGCAGGTCTACGTGCCGCTCAACACCCCGCACACCCACGGGCGGGCCTCGGCGTTCGCGCTGGCGGTGGCCCAGCTGCTCGAGCGGGCCCATCCCGACCACGTCGTGTCCAACATGAAGCGCAGCCTGCGCACGGGCAAGGTGCTGGTCGACTGGAGCCAGAACAGCCGGCACAAGACGACGGTGGCGGTGTACTCGTTGCGGGCGCGGCCCCAGCCCACGGTGTCGACGCCCGTGTCCTGGGACGAGGTCGAGGCCACGGCGGCGGGCGAGCCGCTGTCGTTCGTGATGGCCGACGTGCTGGCGCGGGTCGACGAGATGGGGGACCTGTTCGCCGACACCCTCACGGTCGAACAGCAGCTGCCCGACCCCGGCGGCGCCTGACCCCGCTCGCGCCGGCGGGCCTCACCCGTCGGTCAGGCCGGCGGCGAGCAGGTCGATGGCGCGGGCCATGTGGTCGGCCAGGTCCTCGCCCGGCGACTCGAGCCACGTGTCGGTGGCGACCCGGCGGGCGGCGAGCACGGCGGCGGCGACGAGGCGGGGGCGCAGGTCGGTCGGTGCGGCACCCAGGCGGTCGGCCGCCCACACGGTGAGCTCGCTCTCGATGAGGTCGATGAGGTGGTTGTAGCGGCTGCGCAGGGCCGGCTCGGCCTGGATGAGCACGAGCAGCCGGCGGAGCCGCGCCTCGTCGACCAGCTCGCGGGAGATGAGGGCGTTGCCGATCTCGCGGAGCGACACGAGCAGCGGCTCGTCGTCGGGGCGCGAGGACAGCAGGGCGGTGAAGGCCTCGCGCACGTCGTCGGCGCGTTCGAACACCGCCTCGTCCTTGCTGGCGAAGTAGCGGAAGAACGTGCGCGGTGACACGTCGGCGGCCGCGGCGATGTCGTCGACCGTGGTCTGCCCGTAGCCACGCGACTCGAACAGGTCGAGCGCGACGTCGGCGATGGCGCGCCGGGTGCGCTCCTTCTTGCGCTCGCGCAGGCCGGTGGCGGTGGTGGACATGGCGACCTCGGGACGGGGTGGACCAGATGAGGCAGGGAGTGACTGATGACACTCCCTGCTATATGGCAGAAGCTGTCACTTTCTCCGTAGCCTCATCTTATGTCCCGAGCCCTGCATCGCCTCGGCCGGTTCGCGGTGCGGCGCCGCGGGCTCGTCCTCGTGGGCTGGCTGATCGCGGCCGTCCTCGCGTGGGCGGGCGTCGGCGCCCTCGGCGGCGGGTACTCCGACGACTTCCGCATCCCCTCGGTCGAGTCGCAGCAGGCCCTGGACGTCCTCACCGAGCGGTTTCCCGAGGCGTCGGGCGGCACCGCCCAGGTGGTGGTGCACACCGAGGACGCGAGCCTGACCGATCCCGACAACCAGCAGGCGCTCGGCGACCTCGTCGACCGGCTCGAGGACCTGCCCCGGGTGCTGACGGTCCTCGACCCGCAGGCCGGGGGCCTGGTGTCCGAGGACGGCCGCACGGCGATCGCCCGGGTGCAGTACGACGGCGACACCAGCGAGCTCGGCACCGAGGCCTACGAGCAGCTCGAGGAGGCCGTCGAGCCGACCCGAGCCACCGGCCTGCAGGTCGAGCTGGGTGGTGACCTGCCCCAGTACGCCGCGCACCCCGAGACCGGCGCCGCCGAGCTGATCGGCGTCGCCGGCGCGGTGATCATCCTGCTGGTCGCCTTCGGATCGATCATCGCCATGGGGCTGCCCATCGGCATCGCCGCCGTCGGGCTCGGCTTCAGCACGGCGCTGATCCTGCTGGCCGGGCTGGTCTTCGACATCCCCGCCGAATCGGGGACGCTGGCGACCATGATCGGCATGGGCGTCGGCATCGACTACGCCCTGTTCATCGTCACCCGGTACCGCAGCGAGCTGCGCAGCGGGCTCACGGTGGCCGACGCCGCCGGGCGGGCCACCGCCACCGCCGGCCAGGCCGTCGTGTTCGCCGGCGGCACCGTCGTCATCGCCATCCTCGGCCTCGCCCTCGCCGGCATCCCCGCGGTGACGGCGATGGGGTTCGCGTCGGCCCTGGTCGTGGCCGTCATGGTCCTGGCCTCGATCACCCTGCTGCCCGCGCTCCTCGGGTTCGCCGGGCTGCGCCTGCTGCACGCGTCGCTGCCCTGGACGCGCCGGCGCGAGGCCACCGACGACGAGTGGCGCGAGCGACTCACCCGGCTCGGCGCCTCGGCCGACCTGCGCCCCGACCGGTGGCAGCGGTGGGGCGACCACGTGACCACCCATCCCTGGCCGTGGCTGGTCGCGGCCACCCTCGTGCTCCTGGTGGCGGCGGCACCCCTGCTGTCGATGCGCCTCGGTCAGACCGACGCCGGCACCAACCCGCCCTCCACCACCACCCGCAAGGCCTACGACCTCACCGCCCAGGCGTTCGGCGAGGGCTTCAACGGGCCCTTGCTGCTGTCGGTCGAGCTCACCGGCGACGCGGCGGCCGACGCGGCGGCCCTCGACGCGCTCGGCCAGGGCCTGGCCGCCGACCCCGCCGTGGCAGTCGTCGCCCCGCCCGAGGTCAACGACGCCGGCGACGCCGCCATCGTGACCGTCGTCCCCACCGATGCCCCCCAGGACGAGGCGACCACCGAGCTGGTGCACCGCCTGCGTGACGACGTCGTGCCGGCCGCCCTCGACGGCACCGGCTCGGAGGCCTACATCGGCGGCCTCACCGCGGTGTTCATCGACCTGTCCGACAAGGTGGCCAGCCGGCTGCCCGTCTTCATCGCCGCGGTGGTGGGGCTGAGCTTCCTGCTGCTCATGGCCGTGTTCCGGTCGGTGCTGGTGCCGCTCAAGGCGGCGCTCATGAACCTGCTGTCGATCGGCGCGGCCTACGGCGTCGTGGTGGCCGTCTTCCAGTGGGGATGGGGACGCAGCCTGATCGGGCTCGACGAGACCGTGCCGATCGTGTCGTTCGTCCCGATGTTCATGTTCGCCGTGCTGTTCGGTCTGTCGATGGACTACGAGGTGTTCCTGCTGTCCCGCATCCGTGAGGAGCACCTCGACGGCCGGGGCAACCGGCGGGCGGTCATCAACGGCATCTCGTCGACCGCCCGTGTCATCACCTCGGCCGCGCTGATCATGATCCTCGTGTTCAGCGGCTTCGTCCTCGGCCCCCAGCCCATCATCAAGATGTTCGGCGTGGGACTGGCCACGGCCGTGCTGGTGGACGCCACCATCGTGCGGGTCATCCTCGTGCCCGCCACGATGCGGCTGATGGGCGAGGCCAACTGGTGGCTGCCCCGGTGGCTCGACCGCCTGCTGCCGCACCTCGACATCGAGGGCACCGGTGGCCTGCCGGCGCCCGAGATGCGCCCGGACGCCGAGGCCCGTCGGGCCGAGCGGGTTCCCGTCGCCGCTGCCTGACCACGCGTCCGCAGAGGTGAGCGCGGTCGGGTTGCCGTCGTCGCCGTCCGACCGCCAGCCCGTGGCGCTGTGACCGGGTCAGCGGCCCCGGCGGCGCAGCGGTTCGGTCCTGTCCCGGTCGTCGGCCGGCATCGCCGCCGTGGCG
>JAFGPU010000540.1 GCA_016936035.1 Acidimicrobiales bacterium | reverse complement strand
CCGGCGCCTGGCCCCCCGTCAGTAGCGTTGCCGCAACAGGAGAACTTGATTATCGTACTGCGCCATGGTGACCTCCGCAGCACGGACCGCGCAGCCGGGCGCAGTCCGGGACCACGGGTTCCACCCGCTGCGGGTCCGGCGCGTGGTGCGCGAGACCGCCGATGCGTCGTCGTTCGTCCTCGACGTTCCCGACGACCAGCGTGCGGCCTTCGCCTACGCCGCCGGGCAGTTCCTGACCTTCCGCGTGCGCCTCGGCGACCAGGTCCACCACCGGTGCTACTCGATGTCGTCAGCGCCCGACGTCGACGCCGAGCTGCAGGTCACCGTCAAGCGGGTGCCGGGCGGGGCGGTGTCGAACTGGATGATCGACACGCTCGGTCCGGGTGACGTCGTCGAGGCGAGCCTGCCGGCCGGCGTGTTCTGCCTCGGGCCCGGCGACGGCGACCTGGTGGCGTTCTGCGGCGGCAGCGGCATCACGCCCGTGTTCTCGCTGCTCAAGGCCGCGCTGGCCACCACCGGTCGCCAGGTCCGCCTCTTCTACGCCAACCGCGACCGCGACGCCGTCATCTTCGCCGCCGAGCTCGACGCCCTGGCCGAGCGCCACCCGCACCGCCTCGAGGTCGTCCACCACCTCGACGTCGAGCGTGGTCTCGTCGACGCCGACACCCTGCGTCGCTTCGTCGGCAGCGTTGCGGACGCCGAGCTGTTCGTGTGCGGGCCCACCCCGTTCATGGACATCGTCGAGGGCGTGCTGCTGGAGCACGGCGCCCACGCCGGGCAGATCCACATCGAGCGGTTCACGCCGGCGACGCCGGTGACACCAGCGACACCGGACCAGCCGGCCGGCGGGTCCGGGGCGGGCGCCGGCGACGGCCCCGCCCGCATCACCGTCGAGCTCGGTGGGCGCACCGAGACGATCGCCCACCGTCCAGGCACCACCATCCTGCAGGCCGCCCGCGAGACGGGCATGTCGCCGCCGTTCTCGTGCGAGTCGGGCACCTGCGCCACGTGCATGGCCAGGTTGGTCGGCGGCACCGTCAGCATGCACGTCAACGACGTGCTCACCGACGACGAGGTCGCAGACGGGTGGGTGCTGACCTGCCAGTCCGTGCCGACCGCCCCGTCGGTGCACGTCATCTACGAGGGGACCTGACCGTGGAGCCAGCGCACATCGCCGACATCATCGAGATCGAGCAGCTGCTCGCCCGGTACGCCGTCGGCATGACCAAGAACGACGTCGACGCCGTCATCGAGGTCTTCACTCCCGACGGCACCTACAGCGCCTTCGGCGACACCTACGCGCTCGCCGACTTCCCGGCACTGGTGCAGGCGGCGCCCAAGGGCCTGTTCCTCACCGGCGAGCCCGCCATCGACCTCGACGGCGACACCGCCACCGGCGAGCAGCCGCTGTGCTTCGTCGACCAGACCGACCACCACATGCGCATCGGCTGGTACACCGACACCTACCGTCGCACCGGGGACGGCTGGCGCCTGCACACCCGGGCGATGACCTTCCTGCGGCGCAGCGGCGCCCGCGACTCGGGCAAGGCGCACGACCCGACGCGCCCCGAGCCGACCACGGCCGCTCGCTAGGGTCCGGCATGGACCTGCCCGAGTACCGGGCGGCCGTCGACCGCTGGCTCGACGACAACGCCGCCGACCTCACCCCCGACCACGGGCGCACGGCGACGCTCGACGAGCAGATGGCCCACCTGTCGCTGGTCAAGCGGCGCACGTTCGACGCCGGCTGGATGCGCTGGGGATGGCCCGAGCGGGTCGGCGGGCTCGGCGGCTCGACGCTCCTGCGCGGCTACCTCGGCGAGGCGCTGACCGCCCGCGACATGGTCGAGCCCGGCATCTACTCGATGACCGAGGTGCTGGCGCCGACCATGATCGACTACGCCGCGCCCGAGCTCGCGGCCACCATGGTCCCGCGGCTGCTGCGCGGCGACGAGACGTGGTGCCAGGGCTTCTCCGAGCCGGGCACCGGCAGCAACCTCGCCTCGCTCTCGTGCCGGGCGACCCGCACCGACGACGGGTGGCTGGTCACGGGCCAGAAGGTGTGGACCAGCCTCGCCCAGTACGCGCAGCGCTGCGTGCTGCTCACCCGCACGGGCACGCCCGAGTCGGCGCACCGGGGCATCACCGCGCTGTTCGTCGACATGGACACGCCCGGCATCACGGTGCGCCCCATCGAGACGATGCACGGGCTCGACGAGTTCTGCGAGGTGTTCTTCGACGACGTCGCCGTGCCGTTCGAGCGCACGCTCGGCGACGAGGGCCAGGGCTGGGCGGTCGCGATGGACCTGCTGCCGTTCGAGCGCAGCACGTCGTTGTGGCACCGCGGGGCCTACCTCCACCGGCGGCTCGAGCGGTTCCTGGCGGCTGCGCCCGACGGCGCCGTCGGGGCGAGCGAGGTGGGCGAGGTGTTCCAGCAGCTGTACGCGTTCCGGGCCCGGTCGCGGGCCACCCAGCACCGGCTCGCGGACGGCGAGCGGCTCGGGGCCGAGACGTCGATCGACAAGATCCTGCTGGCGACCGCCGAGCAGGCGACCTACGACCTCGTGGCCGACGGCCTCGCCGACGACGTGCTGCTGGGCGACGACGCGACGAGCGAGCGCTGGCGCTCCGAGGTGCTCTACTCGCGGGCGGCGACGATCTACGGCGGCAGCGCCGAGATCCAGCGGAACATCGTCGCCCGCCGCCTGCTCGACCTGGGAACCGACCGATGATGGACGCCGAGGAGCGCGACCTGTTCGCGAAGAGCCTGCAGCAGGCCACGGCGCAGCACACCGGCGCCGCGCTCGACGCCGCGCTCGACGACATCGGCTGGCGCGACGCCCTGGCCGGCGACGCGCAGGCCGCGGTGTCGACCCTGTTCGAGCTGCAGGGCGCCGCCGGCACGACCTCGTCCGCGCTCGACGACGTCGTCGTCGCGGCGCTGGGGGTGGAGGCGGCCCGCGACGTGGCCGCCGTCCTGCCGCCCCTGGGAGCCTGGGCCCCGGCGGGCGCAGCCCGTGACGGCGACACCCTCGAGGTCCGCGGGCTCGGCACCGCCGGCATGCGCACACGCCACCGGGCCGTCGTGGTCGCCCGGGCGGGCGGCGGCGAGGTGGCCGCGGTCGTGGACACCGGCGCCCTCGACCTGCGCACGGCGCGCGGCCTCGACCCCCGCCTCGGGCTCGTCGAGGTCGCCGGCGATCGGCTGCCGGCCGCGGCGCGGACGGACCTGGCGCCGACCACCTGGCAGGCCGCCGTGGCCGCCGGGCAGCGTGCCGTCGCCCACGAGCTCGTGGGTGCGTCGCGGGCGATGCTCGAGCTGGCCCGCGTGCACGCGCTGGAGCGCGTCCAGTTCGG
>JAFGPU010000114.1 GCA_016936035.1 Acidimicrobiales bacterium | reverse complement strand
GGCCCCGCGATTGACGCTCCTGGGCTGCGGGTACGCGGGCACCGCGAGGAGGAGACATGCCCGACGCCCGGGACGACCGCACGACAGCGCTGGCGCAGCTGGCAGCGGACGCGGCGGGGTGCACCCGCTGCGACCTGTACCGCCGGGCGACCCAGACCGTCTTCGGCGAGGGGCCCGTCGGCGCAGCGCTGCTGCTCGTGGGCGAGCAGCCGGGCGACCGCGAGGACGTCGACGGTCACCCGTTCGTGGGACCCGCCGGGGGTCTGCTCGACGCCGCTCTGGCCGACGCCGGCGTGAACCCCGGCGACGCCTACGTGACCAACGCGGTGAAGCACTTCAAGTGGGAGCCCCGCGGCAAACGCCGCATCCACAAGCGCCCGTCGGTCACCGAGATCCAGGCCTGCCACGTCTGGCTCGAAGAGGAGATCCGCCTCGTCCGTCCCCGCGTCGCGGTGTGCCTCGGCGCCACGGCCGCCCGGGCGGTGCTGGGGCGTCCCACCACGATCTCGTCGGCTCGCGGCCAGATCCTCGACGGACCCGAGGGCCTCGCGACCGTCGTCACCGTCCACCCCTCTGCGGTGCTCCGGGCGCGCGACGGCGACCGCGCCGCGATGCGTCGAGGCCTCGTCGCCGACCTCGCCCTCGCCCGGCAGGCCGCGGGCTGACCCCACCCCAGACGGGCGCCGGGGGGCCACACGCGCGCGGCATGCTGGGGCGATGCGCTTCTCGTTGTGGACCTCGTCGAACCAGCCGTGGGCCGAGATGCTGGCCGCGGCCCGGCACGCCGAGGCGACCGGGTGGGACGGCGTGTGGGTCGCGGACCACTTCATGGGCAACGACCCCGGTCCCATCCCACCCGAGACCCCGACGCTCGAGGCCGGGTCGCTGGTGGCGGCGCTCGCCGCCGCCGTCGACCGGGTGCGGATCGGCACGCTGGTCTACGGCAACACCTATCGCCACCCGGCGGTGGTGGCCAACATGGCGGCGACGGTCGACCAGGTGAGCGACGGGCGCTTCGTGCTGGGCCTCGGGGCAGGCTGGCAGGTCAACGAGCACGAGCAGTACGGCATCGAGCTTCCGCCCGTCGGCGAGCGCGTCGAGCGCTTCGAGGAGGCCGTCCAGATCGTGCGCAGCCTGCTGCGGGAGCCGAGGACGACCTTCGACGGCCGGCACTACCGGATCACCGACGCGCTGTGCGAGCCCAAGCCGGTGCAGCCGGAGCTGCCCATCCTGGTCGGCGCCTCGGGCGACCGCATGCTCGGCATCGCCGCCCGCTTCGCGGACGAATGGAACACGTGGGGCCTGCCCGACCGCATCGCGGACCGATCGACCGCGCTCACGCGGCGGTGCGAATCCGCGGGGCGCGATCCTGACGCCATCGCCCGCACGGCCCAGGCGCTCCTGTTCTTCACCGCCGACGACGCCGAGGCCCAGCGGCTGGCCGACGCCATCCCCCGACCCGTCATGGCCGGTACCCCGGACCGGCTGCGCGACGTCGTGGCCGCGTACGCCGAGGCCGGCCTCGACGAGCTGATCGTCCCCGACTTCACACTGGGCTCCGGCGCACAGAAGACGGACGCGCTCGACCGCTTCATCGACGAGGTCGCCCCCGCCTTCCGGTGAGCGCCCACCGGCGCCGCGTAGGCTGTCGCTGACGGTCGCATCAGTCGCACGAGGGGAACGTCGATGCCCAGCCTGTCCGAGGTTCGCGCCCAGCTCACCGGCCCGGGAGGGATGTTCGAGGTCACCACCGAGCAGGTGCTCGGCCGCCCCATGCAGGTCTACAAGGACCGCATGCGGTCGCTGCGCGAGATCACCGAGGGCGCGATCGCCCGGGGCGACGAATCGACGTTCCTCGCCTACGGCGACCGCACCTACGGCTTCCGCACGTTCGTCGAGACCGCCAACGGCGTCGCCGACGCGCTCACCACGACGTACGGGGTGGCCCACGGCGACCGGGTGGCGGTGCTCAGCCAGAACAACCCCGAGTGGTGCCTGGCCTTCTGGGCGACGGTGTCGACCGGCGCCGTCCTGGTGGGCCTGAACGGCTGGTGGAAGGCCGACGAGATCCTCTACGGGCTGCAGGACTCGGGCGCCACGGTGCTCGTGGCCGACCGCAAGCGCTTCGAGCGCATCGCCGACCGGCTGGACGAGGCCCCCGACCTGGCGCACGTCTTCCTGGCCGACGCATCGCCCGACGACTTCCCGGCGGCCGCCGCCAGCGCCGTGAAGCTGCACCGCTTCGACGAGCTGACCGGGTCGCCCACCGAGACCTTCCCCGACACGCCGATCGCCGAGGACGACCCGGCGGTGATCTTCTACACGTCCGGGACCACCGGCAGGCCCAAGGGCGCCGTCTCGACCCACCGGTCGATGATCGCCAATCTCCAGAACACGCTGTTCTCGACGGTGTCGAGCGCCATGGCCAACCCCGACGCCGGATCGCCGCTCGGCAGCGGGCCGACGGTGTCGCTGCTGACCTCGCCCCTGTTCCACGTCTCGGGCTGCCACTCGGGCCTGGTGGTGGGCATGCTCGCCGGCATCAAGATCGTCATCCCGACGGGCCGTTTCGACCCCGCCGAGGCGCTGCGCCTCATCGAGGAGCACGGCGTCACGGTGTGGGCCACCGTGCCGACGATGGTGTGGCGGGTGTGCGAGCACCCCGCCCGTCACGACTACGACACCTCGACCGTCCGATCCGTGGCCTTCGGCGGCTCGCCGTCGGCCGACGAGCTGCAGCGCAAGGTCGCCGACACCTTCCCCAACGTCAGCAGCACATCCAACGCCTACGGCCTGACCGAGACGTCGTCGGTCGCCACCGTCATCAGCGGCCCCGACGCCAAGCGCAAGCCCGACTCGGTCGGCCCACCCGTCCCGACCGTCGAGGTGCGGATCGTCGATCCGCTCAATCAGCCCCTCGCGACGGGCGAGACCGGCGAGGTGTGCATCCGGGGCCCGATCCTCATGAAGGGCTACTGGAACAAGCCCGAGGCGACCGCCGAGGCCATCGACGCCGAGGGGTGGCTGCACACCGGCGACATCGGCCACCTCGACGACGAGGGCTACCTCACGATCACCGACCGCAAGAAGGACATGATCATCCGCGGTGGCGAGAACATCTACTGCGTCGAGATCGAGAACCGGCTCGTCGAGCACCCGGCGGTCGCCGACGCCGCCGTCATCGGCGTGCCCCACCCCGAGCTCGGTGAAGAGGTGAAGGCCGTGGTCCAGGTCGAGCGCGGCGAGACGCTGACCGACGACGACGTGCGAGCCTGGGTGCGCGCCGAGCTGGCCGACTTCAAGGTGCCCGCCCACGTCGAGCTGCGCGCCGACCCGCTGCCCCGCAACGCGTCCGGCAAGCTGCTCAAGAACGTGCTGCGCGGCGAGGGTGACGTGAGCTTCGCCGAGACGCTGTAGCGAGCGCGACGGCCCCCAGCGACGATCGGCGTCGCGGCGCCAGGGCTATGCTCGGCGACCGGTCCTTGGGGCGACGGCGGCGAGCGGAGCGGGACATGGCCTACTACCTCGGTATCGACATCGGCACGACCTACACGGCTGCGGCGGTGTGGCGCGACGGCCGCAACGAGATCGCCAGCCTGGGCAACCGTGCGCCGACCATCCCGTCAGTGGTGCTGTTGCGCGACGACGAGGCCGTGCTCACCGGCGAGGCGGCAGCCCGGCGCGCCGCGACCGAGCCGGGGCGGGTGGCACGCGAGTTCAAGCGGCGCGTGGGCGACCCCACGCCCATCATCGTCGGCGGCACGCCCTACTCGGCCGACGCGCTCATGGCCAAGCTGCTGCGCTGGGTCGTCGACCACGTCAGCTCGGTCGAGGGCGGCCCGCCCGCGGGGGTCGCCGTGTCCCACCCCGCCAACTGGGGCAACTACAAGCTCGACCTGCTGCGCCAAGCCATCAGCCTGGCCGACCTCGACGACGTCGCCACGCTGACCGAGCCCGAGGCCGCGGCCATCCACTACGCGTCCCAGGCGCGCGTCGAGCCCGGCTCGGTCATCGCCGTCTACGACCTCGGGGGCGGCACCTTCGACGCCGCCGTGCTGCGCAAGACGGGCGCCGGGTGGGAGATCCTCGGCGCCCCCGAAGGCATCGAACGCCTCGGCGGGGTCGACTTCGACGAGGCCGTGTTCCACCACGTCGCCCGTGCGATCGGCGGGGCGCTCGACGAGCTCGACCCCGATGACGCCACCGCCCAGGCGGCCGTGGCGCGGCTGCGGCAGGAGTGCATCGACGCCAAGGAGGCGCTGTCGTCCGACAGCGACGTGTCGATCCCGATCATGCTGCCCAACCTCCAGACCGAGGTGCGCCTCACCCGGGGCGAGTACGAGCAGATGGTGCGGCCGGCGCTCGCCGACACCATCACGGCCATGAACCGGGCGCTGCGGTCGGCCAACGTCACCCCCGACCAGGTCACCGCCGTGCTGCTCGTCGGGGGCTCGTCGCGCACGCCGCTGGTCGCCGAGCTGGTGTCCACCGCGCTCGGGCGACCGGTGGCCGTCGACGCACACCCCAAGTACGGGGTCGCCATGGGCGCCGCCATCACCGCGGCGACCCGGGGCGGCCAGGTCGGCGCCGTGTCGGACGCCGCCACGAGTTCGCCCCCGCCCGTCGCCCCACCGAGCGCTGCCACCGGCGATGCCGCGCCCGGCCGCTCCCCGTCGGGGCCGGCCGCAGCCGCCGCCGGTGCCGGTGCAGCCGCCGGCTACGTCGCCGGCCGCCACACCTCGGCCGCCGACGCCGGCGGCGGGCCGCCGCCCACCGAGGCGGCCCCGGTGACGGCACGCCACGATGCGGGCGCACCACCCCCTGCCGGTCCCGGCGGGCGCGACCCGCGCTCGGTGACGGTGCCCTACGGCGAGAGCTCCCGCGCCGACCGGGCGGCCGCCACCCGCTCCGCCGCCGGAGCGCCCCGCGATCACGGCCCGCTGGCCGGTGGTGGTCGTGGTGACGGCCCCCGGCACGGTGGCACCGCCGGCGGCGGTGGGTCGCGGCGTCCCCTGCTGGTCGCCCTCGGGGCCCTCATCGCTCTCGCCCTCGTCGGTGGCGGCGCGGTCATGGCCCTCGGCGACGACAGCCCCACCGGTACCACGACCCCCGACACGACCGACGACACCACCGGCACCACCGGCGAAGACCCCACCACGACCGTGCCCCAGACCACCTCGACCCTGCCCCCGGGACCGTTCGTGCAGATCGACGAGGTGCAGCTCGATGACGGCCAGTACCGGGTCGACTACCAGGTCAGCGGCTTCACGCCCCAGCGCGACGGCGGGCCCGACGCCCTGCACATCCACTTCTTCCCCGACACCACCGAGCCGCAGAACGCCGGCAACAACGGCAACCCCCCGGGCGACTGGGACCTGACCGACGACCCGTCGTCGTACCGCACCAAGTACACGCCCGACATGGTGGCGGGGGCCAGCCAGATGTGCGCCGTGGTGGCCACCAACGCCCACGAGGTGTACATGCAGGGCACGACCACGGGCAACTGCGTCGACCTGCCCGGGTGACGCACCGACGCCTACGGTGATCGCGGTGGACGCCTCGCCCGTGCTCGACGACATGCGCAGCCGCGACCTGGTGCCCCTGCCGGCCCAGCCCGACGGGGTGCCCTGGCCCACCGACGACTGGCCCCGCGCCGAGCCCCTGGACGCGGTGGCGCACCGGCTCGCCGACCTGCTCGACGACATC
>JAFGPU010000539.1 GCA_016936035.1 Acidimicrobiales bacterium | reverse complement strand
GCCCTCGGCCTGGTGCTGGCCGGCGCCGGCTACCTCGGGGCCGCCCGGGCGTTCCACGGCCTGCCGGACGTGGGCGGCGGCGACGTGGCGGGTCGGCTGGCCCACGGCCTCCGGCGAGCGGCCACCGAGCTGGCCGCCGGCGTGGCGTTCGTCGCTCGCCGGGACGCGGTCCGCCGACCCCTGCTGGCCGTGGCCGGAAACCGGCTGCTCCTCGGCGCCGGCGTCGTCCTGCTGGTGCTCGTGGCCGACGAGCGATACGCCCTCGAGGCGCCCGGCTACGGCGTTGCCGTCGCCGCGGCCGGCGTCGGCGCGTCGGCCGGGACCTGGGCGGCGCCGCTGCTCGACGGCCGGTACCGGCCCGAGGCGCTGCTGCCCCTCACGTTCCTGGTCGGGGCCGCAGCCGCGGTGGCCGGGGCGTACTCGACGACCCTGGCCGTGCTCGTCGCCGGGGTCGGGGCCACGGTGTTCGCCGTCCAGGTCCTCCGGCTGCTGGCCGGTGCACTCGTCGAGCGCACCTGCCCCGGCGAGGTGCGCAGCCGGGTGTTCTCGGTCTTCGATCTGCTGTACCACGTCGCGTTCATCGTGGGGGGCCTCGCGCTCGTGCCGCTGTGGTCACCGGGGCGCGAGCGGGCATTGCTGTGGCTGCTCGCAGTCGCCTTCGTGGCGACCGGCGCCGCCGTGGCGGAACGGCAGCGGACCTGGCCGTTCGGGACCCGGTCGCCCGCCGGCGCCGCCGCGCTGGCGCGGCCGGGCGGGCCCGGCGTGGACACCGACGGCGCCGGCGTCGGCCGGCGGGCGACCTCGCGGCGGTGGGCGCCCCGGGTCGCAGCGCTGGTTGCCGGTGCGGCGCCCGCGCTCGCCTTCCCCGCCACCGACCTCTGGCCGCTGGGTGCGGTCGGCCTGGTGCCGCTGTTGACGCTGGTGGTGCGGGCCCCGGCGGGACGCGAGGCCGTGGTCCGCACGGTGGCGGGCGGGGCCGGGTTCTTCGTGGCCGCCCACCACTGGCTGCTTCCCACCGTGGGCCCCTTCGCCCTGGTGCCCGGGCTGGCGATGGGGGCGCTGTGGGTCCCCTGGGGGTGGCTCGCGTTCCGATTCCTGCGAGGCCGGCCGGCACCGGGGGCGCTGGTCGCGGCGGCAGCGCTGGCGCCGGCGGCGTGGGTGCTGGCCGAGTACCTGCGGTCATGGGAGCACCTCGGTGGGCCGTGGGCGCTGCTGGGCGCCACCCTCTGGACCCGGCCGACCCTCGCCGCGGCGGCATCGCTCGGCGGCGTGTGGCTGCTCAGCCTGGTGTTGGGGGCGGTGAACGTGGCCGTGACCGGCGCCCTGGTGCCCGGCGCACGACCCGCGACACGGCGGGCCGGCGTGGCGCTGGCCGCCGGCCTGGTCGGGGCGCTGTGGGCGTACGGCGAGCTGCGGCCGGCGCCGGCCCAGGTCGGAACGGTCACGGTGGCGGGCGTGCAACCGGGCGTCGTGCACGGCAGCGCCGAGCGCTTCGCCGACCATGAGGAGCTGACCCGCAGCCTCGTGGGCGAGCCGGTCGATCTCGTCGTCTGGGCCGAGAGCAGCGTCGGGTTCGATCTCGACGATTCGCCGGCCCACATCGAGCGGCTGCGAGCGCTCGCCGCTGACATGGGGGCGCCCATCCTCGTCAACGTCGACGCCCGCCGGGGGGCGGGGGGCATCTACAAGAGCTCGGTGCTGGTCGACGAGCACGGCACCGCCGGCCGCTACGACAAGATGCGGCTGGTTCCGTTCGGCGAGTACATCCCGCTGCGCCCGGCGCTCGGGTGGATGTCGTCGATCACCGAGGCGGCGGGTGAGGACCGCCGGCGCGGCGACGAGCTGGCGATCCTCGACGTCGACGGCCTCGGCATCGGGCCACTGGTGTGCTTCGAGTCGGCGTTCCCCGACCTGTCACGCCTGCTGGCCGAGCGGGGCGCCGAGCTCGTGGTGCTGCAGACGGCGACGACGACCTTCCAGGGCAGTTGGGCGCAGGGGCAGCACGCCAGCCTGGGCGCCGTCCGAGCCATCGAGACCGGGCGGCCCATGGTGCACGCGGCGATCAGCGGGGTCTCCGCCGTGTTCGACGCCGAAGGCCACCAGCTCGCCCGGCTCGGCAACCACGAGACGGGCGTGTGGGTGGCTGACGTGCCGGTGGCGACGGGCCGGACGCCCTACGTCCGGGCCGGCGACTGGGTGCCGGTGATGTGCATCCTGGCACTGCTGGCGGCGGCGATGGTCGCGGGGCTGCGAGCCGGGCGCCGCCCGGCGCGTGTCGACCACCCCGGGGGTTCCGGCGCGCCCGCCCTCGCCCATCCGGTCCGATGGGCCGCCGAACCGACGACGCGACGCGTAGTGTGACGTGTGACACTCCCTCATCGGGGGCAGGCGACGGACGGAGGAGCGGGCTCATGGTGGAACGCGTGGATCGGCGCGAGTTCCTCACGCTGGGAGCGAAGGCCGGCGCCGCGCTGGGGGTGGCGTCGGCGATCCCCGGATCGATGCTGCGAGCGATGCACGCGGCAGCCGTCCCGGCCGCGGCCGGGTTGTCCGATCCCGCGCGGCAACCGAAGTTCGTGGAGCTCGCGCCCAACGCGCTGGACCCCGGCTTCCTGTTCAAGGACCTCAACGAGAACGGCGGACCGGCCCAGAAGCCGAACTTCAGTCTGGCGGCGCGCCAGACCCGTCAGGCGACCGGGCTCGTCGATCCCCGCAACGGGCGCCGGCTCACGACCGACGTGTGGGGCTACGGGGTCGACACGGTGTCCTGGCCCGGCCAGACGTTCCAGGTGATGAGCACCTCGGCGGGCGGGTCCGACGAGACGGTCGTGCGGTGGGAGAACGAGCTGCGGGGCAGGTCCCACCTGCTGCCGGTGGACGAGAGCGTGCACTGGGCGTACTCGCTGCACGGCGACAGCTCGGCCAACGGCGTCGACTACCGGCAGTACAGCATCACGCGCAACGGCGTGCCCATCATCACCCACCTGCACGGCGGGAACTCGAACTTCCAGTACGACGGCAACCCGGAGTTCTTCTACAGCCCCGACGGCGAGGTCAAGGGCCCCCAGTGGGACGCGGTGCCCGGCGGCTTCACCAACACCTTCCGGTACGACAACGACGTCCCGGCCGGGAACCTCTGGTACCACGACCACGCGCTCGGCATCACCCGGCTCAACGTCTACGCCGGCCTGGCCGGGTTCTACTTCGTCAGGGACGCGCTCGACACCGGCACGCCCGGCAACCCGCTGGGCCTGCCGGCGTTCCCGTACGAGCTGGCCTACGCCATCCAGGACCGCATGTTCACCGACAAGGGTGCGCTGTTCTACCCGGCGTTCCCCGGCGACCCGTTCTACGACGACTTCATCACCGGCGAGGGCGCGAACCTCCCGCCCGACCTGTTCCCCGGCGGCGGGCCCACGGCGCTGGCCGAGTTCTTCGGCGACCACATGGTCGTCAACGGCAAGATCTGGCCCAAGGCGGACGTGGAGCCCCGCAACTACCGGATGCGCCTCCTGAACGGCTGCGACTCGCGCTTCATGGTGCTGCAGTTCGTGGCCGTGAACGCCGGCGACACCGACCT
>JAFGPU010000113.1 GCA_016936035.1 Acidimicrobiales bacterium | reverse complement strand
GGGACGACGCTGAGCACATGGCGTTCCCGAGGCGGGTGCTCGTCCGTCCGCCTCGGGGGTGCCGAAGACCGAGGAGGCGACATGATCGGTGTGCTGACGCAGCTCGCGCAGAGCGGGCAGTGGGACCACATGCACGATGGCGACGGCGCCTGGATGTGGACCTGGGGAGCCCTGATGATGCTGACCTGGGTCGTCATCGTCGCCGCGATCGCCTGGCTGCTGCTCCGGCACGGCCGGGGCCCCGCGACCGACCGGGGACCCGAGGCCGGCTCGGGTCGGGCCCGCCAGATGCTCGACGAGCGGCTGGCGAACGGCGAGATCACCCCGGACGAGTACCGGGAGCGGCGCGCCCTCCTCGAATGAGGGCCGGGAGGCGACGCCCGTGACACCGTTCGCCCGCATCCTCGTCCCGCTCGACCGCTCGTCGTTCGCCCAGCGGGCCGTGCCGCTGGCGGCGGAGCTCTCCCGGCGCACCGGCACCCCGCTCCGCCTGTTCAGCGTGGCGACACCCGGCGACGAGGACGCGATGGGCGCGCACCTCGCCGAGGTCGCCGCACAGTGCGGCACCGACATCGGCGTCGAGAGCGAGGTGGTCGGCTACGGCTCGATCGCCGCGGCCATCGCCGGCGCGGCGGGACCCGGCACCCTCGTGTGCATGGCCTCGCACGGCGAGTCCGGCGCGGCGAGGACCCTCCTCGGCGCCGTGACCCAGGCGGTGCTCCGCCGTGCGACCGAGCCGGTGCTGCTGGTCGGGCCGCGCGTGCCGCCCCGCCCCGCGTTCCGCCCCGGGCGGATCGTCGCCTGCGTCGACGGCTCGGCGTTCGCCGAGCGCACCCTGGCGCCCGGCGCGTCGTGGTCCGCCGCCCTGGGGCTGCCGCTGTGGCTGGCCGAGGTCGCCCCGACCGCCGACCCGCCGGACGACACGCACGGGGAACCCCCGCCCTCGGACTACCTCGAGGCGCTCGCGCCGACCGTCGGCACCCACGTGGAGGGGTGGCAGGTCCTCCAGGGCCGGCATCCCCTCCCCGCGCTGGCCGGCCTGGCCGAGGACGCACCGGTCGCCGCGTTCGTCGTCGCCACCCACGGGCGCGCCGGCTGGGAGCGGGTGCTGGGCGGCAGCCTGGCCGCCGCACTGGTCCACCGGATGGCCGTGCCCGTGCTCGTCGTCCCTGCAGGGGCCGCGCCCCCGCCCACCACCTGAGGCGGGAGCGCAGAGCAGGGCCATACGGACGCCCGCCGCCGGCGGGGCCTCTCTCCGCCCTCGCGCTGCGCCCGTAGGCTTGGCGGCGCATGGCCGCGCCCCCGCATCCCTCCGCCGTCGACGTGCTGCGCTGGACGACCCTCGACGGCCTGGCCGTGGACGCCCTGGTCACCACCCGGCACGGCGGCGTGTCGTCGGGGCCGTACGCCACCCTCAACCTCAGCCTCGGCGTGGGCGACGACCCGTCCGACGTCGTCGAGAACCGCCGGCGTGCCGTCGCCGCGCTCGGCCTCACCCTCGACGACGTCGTGTTCTGCCACCAGACCCACGGATCCGAGGTCGCCGTCGTCGACGACGCCGACCGCGGGCGGGGCGCACGCGCCGTCGACGACGCCGTGCCGGCCGACGCCGTGGTCACGGCGACGCCAGAGCTCGGCCTGGCCGTGATGGTCGGCGACTGCGTGCCCCTCGTGCTCTACGACCCCGGGGCGCACGTGCTGGGCGCCGTGCACGCGGGGTGGCGGGGCACCGTCCGACGGATCGCCCAGGCGGCGGTCGAGGCGATGGCTGGGCTCGGCGGCGACCCGGCGCGCATCGTCGCCGGCATCGGTCCGGCCATCACCGCCGACCGCTACCAGGTGGGCGACGAGGTGGCCGCGGCGGCACGCGACTGCTTCGGCGCGCACGTCGACGACGTGGCGCGCCCCGACGGCACCGGGCGATGGCTCTTCGACCAGTGGGCCGCCAACCGCCGCATCCTGGTCGATGCCGGCGTGCCGCCGCGCAACATCGAGGTCAGCCCCGTCGGCACCGGGCCCGGCACCCCGTTCTTCAGCGACCGGGCCCAGCGGCCGTGCGGCCGCTTCGCCGCCCTGGCCCGGCTGCGCGCACCGGTAGCCTGATGCGTCGCATGGCGTCCACGACCCCCGCCCCCACCCCACCCCGGCGGGGCACCGCCTTCCGGTACGAGGGCTACGACGTCGACCCCGGCGCGCAGCAGCTGACCTGCCGCTACTCGCTCGACGGGCGCGCCTTCACCGAGCGCGTGCGCTTCCCCGGCGCCGGCCGGTGGGACGTGCCCGCCCTCGACCACGCGGCCCGTTGGGTGTTCCTGCTCGCCGGCGTCTCGTACTACAAGACCGCCGCTCCACCCGTCCTCGAGCTGCCGACCACTCCCCTGCGGGCGGTCGAGCGCGAGTTCCTGCGCGCCTTCTACCTCGACGGCCTCGGCGAGTACGCCTACCGCAACGGCCTCGACCTCGGCGACCTGCGCATCGAGGCCCCGACGACCGACGACGCGGTGGCGCCCCCCGCACCGGACGCCGACGCCGGGTCCGGTCCCGAGGCCGGGGCCGCGAAGCGCCCGCTCGTGCCCTTCGGCGGGGGCATCGACTCGATCGTCACGGTCGAGCTGGTGCGCCCGGTCGCCGACGCCGCGCTCTTCGTCGTCAGCCGCCCCGGCGACCGGTTCGCCGCCATCGAGCGGCCCGCAGCCGTCACCGGCCTGCCG
>JAFGPU010000013.1 GCA_016936035.1 Acidimicrobiales bacterium | reverse complement strand
GGTGCGGGCGTCGAAGCCGTCCATCTCGACGAGCAGCTGGTTGAGCGTCTGCTCGCGCTCGTCGTGGCCGCCGCCCATGCCGGCGCCACGGTGGCGACCGACGGCGTCGATCTCGTCGACGAACACGATGGCGGGCGCCGCCTGCTTGGCCTTCTCGAACAGGTCGCGGACGCGGCTGGCGCCCACGCCGACGAACATCTCGACGAAGTCCGACCCCGAGATCGGGAAGAACGGCACGCCCGCCTCGCCGGCCACCGCCCGGGCGAGCAGCGTCTTGCCGGTGCCCGGCGGACCGTAGAGCAGCACGCCCTTGGGGATGCGGGCGCCGATGGCCTGGAACCGGGCGGGGTCCTGGAGGAACTCCTTGATCTCCTGCAGCTCCTCGACCGCCTCGTCGCACCCGGCGACGTCGGCGAAGGTGACGGTGGGCTCGTCCTTGGACACCTGCTTGGCCCGGGACTTGCCGAACTGCATGACGCCCCGGCCGCCGCCCTGCATCATGTTCATGACCAGCAGGAACGCGCCGACGAGAAGCACGATCGGCAGCAGGCTGAACAGCAGCCCGGTCCACATCGAGTCGGACTGCGAGTCGGTGGTGACCTCGACCGGCGGGTCGGCGCCGTCGAGCTCGTCGACCAGCTCGTCGGCGTACTCGGCCGGGAACGACACCCGGTACTCGGTGTCGTCGCTCAGCTTGCCGACGACCTCGTTGTCGCGGTCCTTGATCTCGGCGGTGGCGACCTCGCCGTCGTCGATGGCCTCCCGGAACCGGGAGAGGTCGATGTCCTCGCGCTCGGGCGACCGGGACGAGAACCGGAGGCCCACGAAGAGCACAGCAGCACCGATGAGCAGGTAGAGCAGGGCGGCTCGCGGGAAGCGTTTCACGGTGCGGGCCAGGCTATCGGTGTCATGGCGCGAGCGTCAGGCCCATACCGGTCAGCCGCCGCCTCGGAACTCGCACACGTACGGCAGGTTGCGGAAGCGCTCGCCGACGTCGAGGCCGTAGCCCAGGACGAAGGCGGGAGGGATCTCGAAGCCGACGTAGCGCAGCTCCTCGTGCGTCTTCTGGTTGCCCTGGCGCACGAACAGGGCGCAGACGTCGAGGCTGGCCGGCTGCCGAGCCATGAGGTTGCGGCGCAGGTAGGTGAGGGTGAGGCCCGAGTCGACGATGTCCTCGACCAGGATGACGCGCCGACCGGCCAGGTCGATGTCGAGGTCCTTGACGATGCGCACGACGCCGGACGACCGGGTCGAGGCGCCGTAGGACGACACGGCCATGAAGTCGATCTCGATCGGCAACCGGATGGCGCGGGCCAGGTCCGCCAGGAACACGAACGCGCCCTTGAGCACGCAGACCAGCAGCGGGGGGTCGCCGGCGAAGTCGGCGGTGATCTGGGCGCCCAGCTCGGCGATGCGGTCCCTGATCTGGGCCTCGCTGACGACCACCTCGCCGAGGGCGGGCTCGTCGAGGTGGTGGTCGAACCCGTTGGTGGCAGGGTCGCTGGTGGCCGAGGGGGCGACGCCGGAAGGATCGTTCGGCATGCGCAGCAGAACCTATCCGGCCGGTGGCTCGACACGAAGCCGGCCCTGCGAGCGCGCCACCCGCCATCCTCCCGCCAGCTCGCAGGCGACGGCATCGCCCCGGGCGACCGCCAGCACCCGTTCGGTGGCCGCGGCGCTCGGCGCGTACCGCTCCCCGCCGCCCGGTCCGGCGGTCCGGAGCCACTGCCGCACGGCGCGCCGGCCGAGCGGGGCGGGGGCGGCGGCCACCGCCGCGGCGTCGGTGGGGTCGATGGCGCCGGCGAGGTCGTCGAGCAGGCGCACGTCCGCGCGCACCAGGTCGGCCTGGCGGGCGATGACCGGGACGACGTCGCGCTGGGCGATGGCGTCGAGCAGGGGCACGACCTCGTGCCGCACCCGGTTGCGCCGGATCGCCGGATCGAGGTTGGAGGGATCGGTCACGGGCTCGAGGCCGAGCGACGCGCACAGCGCCGCGGTCTCGCGGCGTCGCAGGGCCCGCAGCGGCCGGCGTCCGGGGCCCATGCCGGCGAGCCCGTCCAGGCCGGCGCCCCGCACGAGGTTGAGGATCACGGTCTCGGCCTGGTCGTCGGCGGTGTGTCCGGTGAGCGCCTCGGGAGGCAGGGCGGCGTAGCGGGCCGCCCGAGCCCGGGCCTCGAGGTTGGGCCCGGGCTCGACCACCACCCGCTCGGCTCGGAACCGGGCGCCGAACCGCTCGGACGCGCGCCGCACGACCCCGGCCTCCTCGGCCGAGCCCGACCGGAGCCCGTGGTCGACGTGCACCGCGGTCACCGCGCAGCCGGCGTGCACCGCGAGGGCGAGCAGGGCCAGCGAGTCGGGCCCGCCGGACACGGCGCAGGTCACCGCCGTGCCGGACGGCGGGAAGTCGCACCGGGCGAGCAACCGGTCGAGATGGTCGGGCGCCGGGTCCGGGGCATCCACGCGGGACGACTCCACGGTGCCGGGCGGCCTCATCGAGACCGCTACCCCACCAGCTCCTCGGAGAGCCG
Organism: Acidimicrobiales bacterium; assembly: GCA_016936035.1. Lineage (GTDB taxonomy): Bacteria > Actinomycetota > Acidimicrobiia > Acidimicrobiales > VFJN01 > ZC4RG19. The sequence goes on along the minus strand of JAFGPU010000013.1, from coordinate 6,280 downwards.
CACCCGGTCGAGCCACTCCTGCGGCGACCGGATCTCGGCCAGGCTGGGCAGCCACTCCGGGCCGCGCCAGGCGGCGTCGAGGGCGTGCGGGCCGCCGTGACGCTCGACGTAGGCGATGAACGACTCGCCCTGGGCGTACTGCTTCAGCTTGGCGTCGATGCCCATGGCCTTCTGCAGCACCTTGGCCGCGCTGCCGCCCTGCTTGCGACGCTCGCGCAGGGCACGCGAGAAGCGCGGCGCGGACGGCACGTGGCCTTCCCCCGCCCGGTCCATGGTCACGTCGCCGTGGCCCTCGAGCAGGCTCATCATCCCGCCGATGCGACCGAACAGGTCGCGCTGGTCGGGGCTGGCCAGCAGGGTGGCGATGCCCCCCTCGTCGAGCGGGTTGTGCCCCGAGCGCAGGTCGTCGACGACGCGGGCGAACGCGTCGAGGAACCGCTTGGGGTCGGGATCGACGACGTCGAGCGTGCGGTTGACCAGCGACAGGAAGTGGGGCCGCAGCCAGGGGACGCCGGTGAACTGGGCCCGGTGGGTGACCTCGTGCAGCGCCAGCCACAGCCGGAACTCGCGCGGGGGGAAGCCGAACCGCTTCTCCAGCGCGAGCACGTTGGGCCCGACGTAGTAGACGATGTCCTGGTCCTCGGGTGCCTCGTCCTCGATGATCAGCAGGTCGTACTGGCCGAGCACCCGGGTGGCCATCCACCCGAGCAGGGCGCCGACCTCGACGCCGGCAGCCTTGCGCGACACGCCGCCCACCACGGCGCCGGGGCCACGGCGGTCGTCGAGCCGCTCGGCCATCTTCTCGGTGAGGGGTCGCAGCAGGCGGCCGAAGCTGGCGAGGTTGGCGCGGACCCAGTCGCCCCGGTCGACCACGCGCGCCCGCGCCGGGCCGCTGGCCGAGCGCAAGCCGGTGGCGCGCTCGACCAGGTCTTCCGCCTGGGCGGTGAGCTCGTCGAAATCGGACGCGAGGCGCGCGTAGTGGTAGGAGGCCGCCAGCGGCTCACGCCCGGCGACCCGGACCGCCACCCGCTCGGCGAGATCCCAGTCGACCGGACTGGCCACCCCGGGCTACCGGCCCTTCGGGTAGCGGGTCGACTCCACGCTCTTGAGATAACCGGCGGCGAGGACGCCGACGGTTGCGATGACGCCCACGGTGAGGACGACTCCGATCCAGTAGTGCCAGACCACGGCGAACATGGGGGTCATCGTAGGCACCCGCGGTCCCGACTCACGAACCCCACGGCGCTGGAACGCGTTCCGAAACGGCGCCGTGACGCTGGGCGGTGACCTCTGCAACCTCGACAGGTCGACTGCTAGGGTCCCGCGTCGGCAGGGGGCAGCTGGCCCAGCGACCTGGGGGAGCGATCACGTTGCGACAGCTGGGGGAAGATCAGGTCAACCGGCGCCTGACGGTCACTCCGGTGCCGGCAGCACCGCTCGCCCCGGTGCGCGCACCGGGCCTGGCGCCGTCACGACCGGCCACGTCCCGGGCCAAGCGGGCGCTCGACCTCGCCATCGTGGTCGCCTCGGCACCGGTGGTCATCCCGCTCGGCGCCGTCATCGCCCTGGCGGTGGCGCTCAGCTCGCGCGGTCCGGTGCTGTTCGCCCAGGAGCGCGTCGGCCTGGGCGGCAGGCCGTTCAAGATGTACAAGTTCCGCACCATGCATCCGGAGGCCGAAACGCTCCTCCGCCAGGACCCGCACCTGCTCCGGGAGTACGTCGACAACGGCTTCAAGGTTCCCGCCGACGTCGACCGGCGCGTCACCCGCGTCGGACGCTTCCTGCGGCGCTCCAGCCTCGACGAGCTGCCCCAGTGGCTCAACGTGCTCGTGGGCACCATGAGCGTCGTCGGTCCTCGCCCCGTGGTTCCCGCCGAGGTCGACAACTACGGCGCCCAGCGCGCCGCCTACCTGGCCGTGCGGCCCGGCATCACCGGCGCCTGGCAGGTCAACGGGCGTTCGACGGTCGACTACCCGGAGCGCGTCGAGATCGACGTCGAGTACGTGGAGTCGTGGAGCCTGGCGAGCGACCTGCGCATCCTCGCCAAGACGCCGCGGGCGGTCCTCACGGCGCGCGGCGCCCACTGACAGCGGGCGCGCCGGTCGTCGAACCGCGGTTCAGCGCGCGGTGTCGTCCGGCGACGAGGCCTGCTCGCTGGCCAGCGCCGCTCGCACCTTGGCCATCAGGCTGTCGGGCACCTGCTCCTGGCACTTGCGCCTGATGACCAGGCGCAGCTCGGCCTCGAAGTCGTACGGCTCGGCACACGGTTGGCATCCGTCGAGGTGGCGATGGATGGCTTCCCGCCGCTCGTCCGTCAACTCACCGTCGAGGTAGCCGTAGAGCTGGTGCAGTGCGTCTTGGCACTCGGGATCAGACATGAGGATCAGACGTGTGCGTCATCTGGGAGGGGCGCAGCGAGGTTGCGCTCGACTGCGAACTCGTACAACTGCTTCTGGAGCGCCTTTCTTCCCCGGTGCAGCCGACTCATCACCGTACCAATGGGGATGTCGAGGATGTCGGCGATCTCCTTGTACGAGAAGCCTTCGACGTCCGCGAGCAGCACCGCCATGCGGAAGTTCTCGGGCAGCGCCTCGATGGCCTGCTTGACCTCGTGGTCGGTGAAGCGCTCGAGCAGCTCGTCCTCGGCGCTGCGGCCGGCCATGGCCGCTTCGAGTCCGCCGATGCGGCGGTACAGGTAGAGGTCCTCGACCTCGTCGAGCTCGGTCTCGTCGGGACGGCGCTTCTTGGCCCGGTAGCTGTTGATGTACGTGTTGGTGAGGATGCGGTACAGCCAGGCCTTGAGGTTGGTGCCCTGCTGGAACCCGCCGAACCCGCGGTAGGCGCGCAGGTAGGTCTCCTGCACCAGGTCTTCGGCATCGGCCGGGTTGCGGGTCATGCGCAGCGCGGCGGCGTACAGCGACGGCATCAGGTCCATCGCCTGGTCCGCGAACGTCGCCTGGTCGGCCATGGATCGGACCCTACCCCCGGTCCCGACCGACCAGCCACGCCCGCTACCCGAGGGGGTCGAGACCCCCGCCGGAGTACTGGATGCGGGGGCTCCACAACAGGAAGCTGTCGACGCCCAGGCTGCCGATGGCGTCGACCATGGCCCGCACCTCGGCGTCACCGTAGGCGAGGCCCTGCAGCTCGAAGTTCTGCAGCCAGGGGGCGAGGACCACGCCGGTGCCCTCGGTCGCCTCCTGGTAGCGGGCGAGGATGCCGCGGGCGAACTCGCCCGGCTGACGGGGCGGGTCGGTGACCCCGTAGCGGCCCGAGGCCCAGTAGCCGGGGAAGATCTGCGGTGCGAGGTAGTCGGTGTTGCGGGCCATGCGGGCCACGTCCTGACCGATGGGGTCGCCCGTCTCGGCCGCCATGCCGACGGTGGTGACGCCCTGGTAGGCACCTCGGCGCCGCAGCTCGGCGTGGGTCTCGGCGAGGAAGCCGGTGATGACGTCGGAGGGCGACGACGTCAGCCCGGGTACGACGACGGTGTCGGGCTCGCCCGTGGGCAACCGCACGTCGTCCCAGAGGATGTCGTCGACCCCCTTGCTCACCGCGTCGAGCGCGATGTCGAGGTTGTAGCGGCGCACGGCGGCGTGCGCCGGGTTGGTGAACTCGCCGGTGGCGTCGTAGGGGCCCCCGCTCGTCGATTGGACGACCTGGTCGCCCTGCCCGGCGGCCCAGGCCGCCCGCGCCAGGAACGGGTCGCGGAAGGCGGCGATGCGTCCCACCACGCGGGCACCCCGGTCCTCGATGGTGGCGACGGCGTCCTCGAGGTCGTAGTGGGGTGTCACCGCGCCGATCTCGCGGGCGCGCGCCACGTCCGAGTCGTAGCCGACGATGCCGCTCTCGTCCTTGAGGTCGAGCTGCACGGTGTCGATGCGCTTGTCGTCGACGAGCTGCAGCACGCCGGCCCGCAGCTGCTCGTTGCTCCACGCGGCCGCCGTGACGTGCACTGCCCGGATGCCCGGGTAGGTCACCGGCACGACCACCGACACCGTGGTGCGGTTGCCGGCCTCGTCCTCGGCTTCGAGCGTCAGCGGCCCGGCGGGCGGCCGGTCGAAGTGCAGGTCGAACCGGCCGTCGTCGACGTCGACCTCGTCGCCGTCGACGGTCAGCCGGGCGCCCTCCTCGACCGTGCCGCTCACTTCGGCGGCGGCGTCGATGGCCACGGGATCGACGGCGGTCGGCACGTCGAGGACGGGCGGCGTGCCGTCGACGGTGAACCCCCAGCGATGGATCGAGTCGCCGAACACCGCGCGGGGCACTGCGACCTCGACGGTGTGCTCGCCTTCCTCGAGCTGCTCCGGCGGCCGCCACACCATGAACGGCCCGATCACCCCGGGCTCGTCGACGACGTCGCCGTCGACGGTGAGCGTGGCCTCGGCGGCCTCCTCCTCGGAGGAGAACTCGAGCTTCACCTCCAGGTCGGCGGCGTCGACGGTGGTGATCGAGGCCCCGTCCTCGAACCCTGTCACCGCGACCTCGACCCGGGTGGCCCGGTACACGAGCATGGCGACGAGCCCGATGGTGGCGAGGGCCACCAGGGCGGCGAACACCGTCCCCACCTCGATGTGCCGCTTCTTCTCCCGGTACATGGCCGGCCCGTCCGGCCGGCTCTCGTGCATGGTGAGGGGGCCCGGCCCGAAGTCGAGCCGGCCGCTGGCGAACGGGCCCGTGCGCCGGCGGCGGCGCCAGGGACGCCGCGATCCGGACCCGGGGGCCGAGGCGTCGTCGGTCAGCGGCGAGGTCACGGCGAGGATTCTTCCTCACCGTGCCGGACCCCGGACGCACCGGTCGCCGACAGCACGAGCACGGTGCGCTGATGGCCGGCGCGGGTGGTGAAGCGGAACCCCACGGGCAGATGTTCACCCGCGCGGCGTCAGGTGTCGAGATGCGGGTTCGTCGGTGGACCGGGTGGTCTCGTCGGACCGGGGCCGCAGGCGGCGGGCGCGGTGCGGCTCGAGCCACCAGAACACGAAGCGGCCCGTCGCCTCGGCCAGCGCGACTGCGACGAGCTGGACGGCGATCCACGTGACGACCACCGGGAACCCGCGGTTGGCCAGACCGGCGTGCTCGTCGGCGAAGGTCTCCAGCACCAGCAGCACCAGGATCGTGGTGGACAGGGCGAGGACGACGAGGGCGTCGATGCTGGCGATCCAGATGTCGGCGCGCCACACGGCCCTGGTCTCCTCGAGGCGCAGCCGCCAGCCGGCGATGACGGCGTGGGCGGTGGCGATGACCAGGCTGGCGGCGATCAGGTCGAGGCCCTTGCTGTCGCCGAGGCCGCCGCGGTCGGCGGCCAGCTTGATGGCCAGGCTGGGGGCCATGATGACGAGCCAGTCGACGAGGGCGTAGACCACGACCGCGACCCATTCGAGCGTCCGGCGGTTCACCGACGCTCCTTGGCCTGCAGCTCGAAGCGGTCGGCGACCTGGCCGGCAGGCTGGATGCAGGTTGCGACGAGGCGGTCGCCGTCGATCTCGACGAGCAGGAACTGCAGGATGCGCTCGGCGACCGCGGTGAAGTCGCTCTCCCCCACCTTGGTGGTCTTGCAGCCACCGCCGCTGACGACGTAGGTCACGCCGTTGAGTGGGACGGTGCGCTCGTAGTGGTGGTCGTGGCCGGACAGCACCAGGTCGACCTGGTGCCGTTCGAGGATCGGCACCAGCAGGTCCTCGGCCCGGGCGGTCGAGCCGTGCGAGCCGGACGAGTAGGGCGGGTGGTGCATGGCGACGACCCGCCACGGCCGGGTGGCGCTGGCGAGCGCATCGTCGAGCCACTCCAGCTGGGCCGTGGCGTCGGAGCCGTAGAGGCCGGGCACGCTGGAGTCGAGCAGGAACAGGTCGACCGGGCCGTAGGTCTTCGCGTAGTAGCGGCCCGGGAGGCCGAGCAGCTCGACCTCGGCCTCGATCTCCTCGAAGGCCCGGTCGCTGTAGCGCAGACCCTCGTCGTGGTTGCCGATCGACAGGTCGAAGTTGACGCCTGCGTCGATGAGCGGGCCCATCGGCCGCACGAAGACGTCGTCGTAGCGGTCGTCGAACTTGCCGTAGTAGGAGATGTCGCCGAGCAGGACGACGTTGCCGAAGGGATGGTCCTGATACGTGTCCGCCATGCTGCCCGCAACCGCCATCGCCTGACGCCCCCCGCTGCCGTTGTCGCCGAGCGCGGCGAAGGTGATGCGATCGGCGGTTGTGGTCCAGGCCCGGGGTTCGAGCACGGCGTCGGGCGCCTGGCCGGGAATGAGGTCTTCGCGTGCCAGCAGGGGCAGCACGTAGCC
>JAFGPU010000538.1 GCA_016936035.1 Acidimicrobiales bacterium | reverse complement strand
CGGCGTGCTGGCCGACGACCGCGCATCCACCGGGCGACGCCGCCTGGACCTGCCCGGCGCCGCGCTCGCGACCCTGGGCCTCGCCTCGCTCACCTACGGCATCACCCTGGCTCACACCCGCGGCTGGCGCGACCCGGGAACCGGCCCGGCACTGGTGCTCGGCACGACAGCCGTGATCGCCTTCGTCGTCGTCGAGGCCCGGTGGGCGCCGTCCCCGATCGTGCCGCTGCGCCTCTTCCGGCAGCGAGCGGTGTCGGCGGGCAACGTGGCCATGCTGCTCGCCGGGGCTTGTCTCATGCCGATGTGGTACTTCCTCTCGCTGTTCATGCAGGACGTCCTGCACTACGGCGCGCTGCGCACCGGCATGGCCTTCCTCCCCCACACGCTGGTCACCATGGCCGTGGGGTGGAGCGCGGCACCGCGGCTGATGGCCCACGTCGAGGCCCGCACACTGGTGGTTGCCGGCGCACTCGTGGCCGCCGCCGGGTTCCTCTGGCAGAGCCGCGTCACGCCCGAGACCACGTATGTCCAAGGCCTGCTCGGCCCCGCCATCGCCATCTCGATCGGTGCCGGGCTGTTGAACACGCCGCTCACCGCCACGGTCACGTCAGGCACCCGACGCTCCGATGCCGGCGCCGCTGCGGGCGTGATGAACACCACCAAGCAGGTGGGCGGCGCCCTCGGTCTGGCCGTGCTGGTGACCATCGCGGGTCGCCCCGCCGGCGATCCCGGCGCGATGGCGGCGGCGCACGGGCGTGCGTTTTTCGCCATCGCCGTCGTCCTGGTCGCCGTAGCCGCGGTCGCGACGACGCTGCCGGGCGGAGGCGGCGGGCCGGCCCCGCCGGAGCCAGGCACGGATCGCCCCGGTCACACCGCAGCGAACACGGTGGGTCCCCGCCAGAGCGCGCAGGGTCTGGTACAACACGCACGGTGACGTTGCGAACATGGAGTGGGGTCGCCGCAGCCGTCCTGCTGCTGGCCGCGTGCACGGACGACAGCTCGGTCGAAGGTGCATCCGCCGACCAGACCGAGGACGACGACCGGTCTCTCGCCGCCGGCGAGACCAGCGTCGCCACCGAGGACGAGCCCCCCGACGAGCCCCCCGCCGCACCGCCGCCGGCCCAGCAGCTCGAAGGGGTACGGCTCGCGGCCACCCCGGTGGCCGACGTCGCCATGCTCACCGCCATCGCGTGGCGCGAGGGCGACCCCGACCCCTACCTGGCGGACCAGCACGGCCAGATCCACCAGCTGGTCGACGGCCGGGCCGAGGTGGTCCTCGACCTCACGGCGCAGGTGCTCGACTACGAGCCGGGCGCGGAGTACGGCATGCTCGGCATGACGTTCGATCCGGTCGACGGCCGCATCGTCCTCGGCTTCAACGCCACCGACGTCGACACCCGCATCGTGTCCTACGCGGTCGGCGGCGACGGCCGGCCCGACCCGGCGTCGGAGCGCGAGATCCTGCGGATCGATCAACCCGGTGTCGGCCACAACAGCGGCGCCCTCGTGTTCGACGACGACGACAACCTGCTCATCGGCATGGGCGACGGCGGTGGCAGCCGCGGGGCCGACGCCCAGGACATGACCAAGCTGCTCGGGGGGCTGCTGCGCATCACCCCCAACCGCGACGGCCCCGGCTACACGGTGCCCGACGACAACCCCTACGTCGGCCAGGCCGGTGTCGCCCCGGAGATCTGGGCCAAGGGCATGCGCAACCCGTGGCGGTTCTCGATCGACCGCGCCACCGGCGACGTGTGGGTCGGCGACGTCGGCGAGAGCGACTGGGAGGCCGTCTACCGCATACCCGCCGGTGCCGCCGGAGCGAACCTCGGGTGGCCCGCGTACGAGGGCTCGCACCCCATCGACTTCAACCCGGAGGTCGCCGCGCCCGCCGACCCGCTCATGCCCGTCCACGAGTACCCCCACGACGTGGGCCCGGCCGTGATCGGCGGACACGTGTACCGAGGTAGCGCCATCCCCGAGCTGGTCGGCGCGTACGTCTTCGCGGACATGACGGGTCCCGTGTGGGCGCTGGGCTCCGACGGGGTGGTGCAGCTCGACGTCCAGGCGGGCGGGGTCCAGACCTCGCTGGGCGAAGGCCCCGACGGCGAGCTCTACCTGCTCACCATGGAGAACGGACTGTTCAAGCTCGAGCCCGCGTGACGTCCGAGGCGACCCGGGAGGTTCTGGTGACGTGCGACTGACGGGGACCGGACACGCCGGCCTGCGCATCGACACGAGCGCAGGCAGCATCCTGTGCGATCCGTGGGTGAACCCGGCCTTCTTCGCCTCGTGGTTCCCCTTCCCCGACAACACCGATCTCGACTGGGCACGTCTCGGGGCCGTCGACTACCTGTACGTCTCCCACCTCCACGGCGACCACTTCGACCGCGAGCACCTGCGCCGGTCGGTGGCGACGACGGCGACGGTGCTGCTGCCCGAGTTCCCGACCGCCGACCTCGAGGACGCCCTGCGCGCTGTCGGGTTCACGCGCTTCTGCCGCACCCGAACCAACGAGCCGGTCGATCTCGGCGGCGGGCTGCGGATCATGATCCAGGCGCTCACCTCGCCGACCGACGGCCCCATCGGCGACTCGTCCCTGTGGGTCGAGCACGACGGTGTCCGGCTGCTCAACCAGAACGATGCGCGCCCGACCGACCTCGGCGTCTTCGCCGGGCTGGGCCACGTGCACGCCCACCTGCTGCAGTTCTCCGGCGCCATCTGGTACCCGATGGTCTACGACATGCCACCGGCCAAGAAGGCCGCGCTCGGTCGGCAGAAGCGCGCTCGGCAGATCGACCGGACCATCCGCTACATCGACGACCTGAAGGCGAGCTGGGTGTTCCCCGTGGCGGGACCGCCGGCGTTCCTCGACGACGAGCTGTGGCGGCTCAACGACCTGGACGGCGACCCGGCCAACATCTTCCTCGACCAGCGGGCGTTCCTCGAGCGGTACCACGGGCAGGGCCACGCCAACGGGGTCACCCTGCTGCCGGGCAGCGTCGCCGACGTCACGCCCGACCGCTGCGTCGTGACCCAGCCGGTGCCCGACGTCGAGCAGTTCTTCGAGGACAAGGCCCGGCACCTGGCCGCCTACCGCGAGCGCCGGCGCCCCGTGATCGAGGCCGAGCGGGCCGCGTGGCACCACCCGGGTATCGACGTCTTCGAGGGGTTGAAGCAGCGTGTCGAGCCGCTGCTGGCCGCATCCACCCACCTGGCGTGCCGCATGGGACAGGTGCTCCTCGATGTCGAGGACGACAGCGGCGCGCGTGCCGAGCACATCCTCATCGACGGACCGTCCCGGCAGGTGCGCCATCACGATGGCGAGGACGCCGCCCACCAGTTCACGATCAGGCGGACGCTCGTCGAGCACCTGCTGCACACCGGCGAGGTCGACTGGGTGAACTCGCTGTTCCTGTCGTGCCGGTTCTCGGCGAGCCGCCAGGGTCCCTACAACGAGGCCGTGTTCGTGTTCTTCAAGTGCCTCTCCCCCGAGCGCCTGCGTCACGCCGAGACCTGGTACGCCGAGCGCGAGACCGACACCGAGGACATCGTCCTCGACGACTGGGTGGTGCAGCGGCGCTGCCCCCACCTCAACGCCGACCTCAGCCGGTTCGCGGCCGTCGAGGGCAACGTGCTCACCTGCCAGATGCACGGCTGGCAGTTCGACCTGGACACCGGCCGGTGCCTGACCAGCGGCGACCACGAGATCCGGTCCCGCCGCCACGACCGGGTCACCGAGTCGTCAGGGCCCGACCACCGTGGTGGCAGCCGGCCCCGCGCCGAGGACTGATCCCCGGGTCGCCTCGGCGGCGCCAGCCCCGGG
>JAFGPU010000537.1 GCA_016936035.1 Acidimicrobiales bacterium | reverse complement strand
CGCCCGCTCGAGGCCTACGGCCGGGCCAAGCTCGAGTCCGAGCACCTCTGCCACGACGCCGCGGGCAACGGCCTCGACGTGACGATCGTGCGGCCGCGCACCATCCTCGGCCACGGCCGGCTCGGCATCATCGCCGTCCTCTTCGAGTTCGTGGCCGAGGGCGCGCCGGTGTACGTGCTCGGACCCGGCGACAATCGCTACCAGTTCGTGCACGCCAACGACCTGGCCGACGCCATCCTGCGCGCCGCGGACCGCGAGAAGCCGACCATCTACAACATCGGCGCCACGAACTTCGGCACCATGCGCGAGACCCTCCAGGCGGTCGTCGACCACGCCGGCACCGGATCGCGGGTGCGGTCGCTGCCGGTGGGGCCCGCGAAGATCGGCATGAAGGCCCTGTCGATCCTCGGGCTCGCCCCGTTCGCCTCGTACCACTGGCTGCTGTACGCCGAGTCCCTCTGGTTCGACACGACCAAGGCGCAGACCGAGCTCGGGTGGCAGCCGCAGCACACCAACGCGTCGGCCATCATCGAGTCGTACGACTGGTTCCTCGCCAACCGGGCGTCGCTCGAGGGCGCCCACCGGTCGCATCACCAGTCGCCGGTCAAGCTGGGCCTGCTCAAGGTGCTCAAGCGCCTGCCGTGAGCCCCAGCACCGGTGCGGAGGGGGCCCGGGTGCACGGACCGGACAGCAGCCCGACCGAGCGCGACGAGCGAGCGAGCAGCCCGCTCGAACGCGACCGCCAGGACGGTGCGACGACCGGCGACGGCCACGCACCCGAGCCTGGCTCGCCTGCCGGCGCGAGCAGCGATGCCGACGCTGCACCGGCGCCCCCGCGTCAGGCCCGCCGCACCGCTCTCGAGGTCGGCGTCGTCACCGGCGTCCTCGCCGTGCCCCTCGTCGTCGCCCTCGTCGCGGTGCGCGACCCGGCGTGGTACCCGCTCACCGACCTCTCCCAGATCGAGATGCGGGTGCGCGACGTCGGGTCGGGCCACACACCCCTGGTCGGGCTCGGTGGCAGGATCTTCGGCCACGGCACCCAGGGCGCACATCCCGGTCCGATCAGCTTCTACCTGCTGGCGCCGGTCTACCGCCTTCTGGGCAGCAGCCCGTGGGCCCTGCAGGCCTCGGCGGCGGTGCTCGACGTCGTCGCGCTCGGCGCCACGGTGTGGGCGGGGCACCGGCGCTGGGGGTTGCGCGGCGCGCTGCTCGTCGCGGCGGGCCTCGCCCTGGTGATGCGGGTGTGGGGCATGTCGGTGCTGCTCTTCCCGTGGAACCCGTACCTGCCGGTGCTCTTCTGGATGCTGTTGCTCGTGGCCGCCTGGGGCGTGCTGTGCGGCGACCTGCCGCTCGTCCCGGTGGCGGTGGTCGCCGGGACCGTGTGCGCGCAGACGCACCTGCCGTACGTCGGCATCGTCGGTGGCGTGACAGCCCTGATGGCCGTCGCGTTGGTCGTCACCCACCGGTCTGCGCGCGACGACGGCGAAACGCGACGTCGCGTCGTGCGCTGGTCGGCGATCGGGCTCGCCGTCGGCATCGTGCTGTGGCTGCCCGTCTTCGTCCAGCAGCTGGGGGGTGATCCCGGCAACCTCGGCATCATCGTCGACAGCTTCCGCAACCCGCAGGAACCGGAGTTGGGCCTGGGGTCGGCGTGGCACCTGTTCCTGCAGCACCTCAACCCTGCCCGGCTCGTCGAGGCCGACAGGACGCTGCCGACTCCCGAGGGCCCGGGGCTCGCGCTCCTCGTCGCCTGGGTCGCCTCAGCGGTCGCTGCCGCCCGGCTGCGCCACCGCACCCTGGGGCGCCTGCACGTCGTGGTCGGCGCCGCGCTGGTGCTCGGCCTCATCTCGATGAGCCGCATCCTGGGGCCGCCCTGGCCGTACCTGACCCTGTGGGCCTACGGCACCGCGGTGCTGGCCCTCCTCGCCGTTGTCGCCACCGTCGGGGCGCTGGCGGCGGCGGCCGTCGCCGCCCGGCCCGAGGCGCTGCGTATGGCCGGCCGGCCGTGGGCGCCCGTCGCTGCCCTCGCGGTGGCGGCAGCCGTCCCCGTCGCCCTGCTCACCCGTACCGCACCCGGCGCCGAAGACCCCGACCAGGCGTTGTCCGACCAGATCGGCGCCGTGGCCGGGCCCACCGTCGAGGCTCTCGAGGAGGGTGTCGTGCCCGGGGGCGACGACGGCACCTACCTCGTCACGTGGACCGATCCCGTCAACCTCGGTGGTCAGGGCTTCGGGCTGATGCTCGAGCTCGAGCGCCGCGGCTACGACGCACGGGCGACCGATGGCTTCGCGCGAGCGGTGCGCGACCACCGGGTGGCGAGTCCCGACGAGGCCGACGCAGTGATCCACGTGGCCTACGGAAAGGCCGCGATCGACGACGCTCGTGCCCACCCCGGAGCGGAGCAGATCGCCTACGACGACCCGCGCACCGACGACGAGCGCACCCGGTACCGGCAGGTCCGGGCCGAGCTCATCGACATGCTCGAAGCCGACGGCCTGGACGACCTCGTGCCCGCGGTCGACACCCACGTCCTGACGATCGCGCAGGACGAGCGGGTCCCCACCGAGGCGCTCTTCGGCGTGTACGTGTTAGGACGCATGGGGCAGCCGCTCGCCGTCTACACCTGGGATCCGGCATCGTGATCCCCACCGACGAGACCAGGAACGAGACCATCGACTCCCACGACGTCGACACGGCACCGTCGCCCGCCGACGGCTATGAGCCCGCCGACGCCATGACCGCCGGCACCCCGGCGGACGGCGAGGTCGCCCGGCGCGCCCGGCGGTCGACGCCGCTGGTGGTGGCAGGCCTGACGGCCGTCGTCGTGGCCCCGCTCGTCGTGGCGCTGGCCGCCCTCCACTCGCCGCGCTGGTACCCGGTGCTCGACCTGGCGATGACCGAGCTGCGCGTGCGCGACGTCGGCACCCGCCACTCGCCGCTCATCGG
>JAFGPU010000112.1 GCA_016936035.1 Acidimicrobiales bacterium | reverse complement strand
CAGGTCGCCGACCTGGTGCTGCTCGGCGACGAGGGCGAGGTGCAGGCCCGCGCCGCCGGCCTCGGACTGCAGCTCGGCGACGCCCGGGTGATCGACCCCACCCGCTCGGACCTGATCGAGCCCTTCGCGGTGGAGTACGCCCGGCTCCGCGCCCACAAGGGCGTGACGGTCGACCGCGCACGCGAGATCGTCCGCGACGTCTCGTACTTCGGCACGATGATGGTGCACCTGGGCCACGCCGACGGCATGGTGTCGGGCGCCGCGCACACGACGGCGCACACCATCACGCCCTCGTTCCAGATCATCCGGACGACTCCGGGCACGTCGATCGTGTCGTCGGTGTTCTTCATGTGCCTCGCCGACCGGGTCCTCGTGTACGGCGACTGCGCCGTGGTGCGCGACCCGACCGCCGAGCAGCTCGCCGACATCGCGATCTCGTCGACCGAGACCGCCGCGCAGTTCGGCATCGAGCCCCGCGTGGCGATGCTGTCGTACGCCACCGGCCAGTCCGGCACGGGCGAGGACGTCGACAAGGTGCGCACCGCCACCGAGCTGGTCGTGCAGCGCCGGCCCGACCTGTCGGTCGACGGCCCGATCCAGTACGACGCCGCCGTCGACGCCTCGGTCGCGCAGGCCAAGCTGCCGGGGTCCGAGGTGGGTGGCCGGGCCACCGTCTTCATCTTCCCCGACCTCAACACCGGCAACAACACCTACAAGGCGGTCCAGCGCTCGGCGGGCGCGGTGGCTGTGGGCCCGGTGCTCCAGGGCCTCAACAAGCCGGTGAACGACCTGTCGCGCGGCGCCACCGTGCGCGACATCGTCAACACCGTCGCCATCACCGCGGTGCAGGCCCAGGCCGCCCACGCCGCCGGGCGCGCCCCGGTCGAGCGCACCCCCGCCGCGCGATGAACGCCGCCATGAACGCCACCGTCCTCGTCATCAACTCGGGGTCGTCGTCGATCAAGTACCAGCTGATCGACCCCGCCACCGGGTCCTCGATCGCCGCCGGCCTCGTCGAGCGCATCGGCGAGGACGGGGCGCGCCTCGAGCACACCCACGACGGTCTCACGACCGAGCGCGACGCGCGCGTTCCCGATCACCGCGAGGGCATGCGCCGGGCGCTCGCCCTGTTCGACGACCTCGGCCCGTCGCTGCCCGACGCGAAGGTCGCGGCCGTCGGCCACCGCGTCGTCATGGGCGGCCGGCGCTTCGACGGCCCCACGATCATCGACGACGACGTGCTCGCCACCATCGAGCGGCTGGCCCCGCTCGCCCCGCTCCACAACCCGCCGAACCTGGTCGCCGTCCGGGCCGGCCTCGACCTCTTGCCCGACGTCCCGCACGTCGCGGTGTTCGACACCGCGTTCTTCCACGACCTCCCGGATGCCGCCGCGACCTACGCCCTCGACCGCGAGGTGGCCGACCGGCACGCGGTGCGGCGCTACGGCTTCCACGGGACGTCGCACGAGTACGTCTCGGCCGCCGCCGCCGACGTGGTCGGCCGCGACCTCGCCGACCTCCGGCAGGTCGTGCTGCACCTCGGCAACGGCGCCTCGGCCGCTGCGGTGGTGGGCGGCAGGGCGGTGGACACCTCGATGGGCCTGACACCGCTCGAGGGGTTGGTCATGGGCACCCGCACGGGCGACATCGACCCGGCGGTGGTGTTCCACCTGGTGCGCACCGCCGGCATGACGGTCGACGACATCGACGACCTCTTCAACAAGCGGTCGGGCATGCGCGGCCTGACCGGCCACAACGACATGCGCGAGGTGCATCGCCTCATCGCCGGCGGCGACCCCGACGCCCGCCTGGCCCTGGACGTGTACGTCCACCGCCTGAAGAAGTACGTCGGCGCCTACGCGGCCGTCATGGGTGGGCTCGACGTGCTCACCTTCACTGCCGGCGTCGGCGAGAACGATCCCGTCGTGCGCGCCCGGACGGCAGCCGGCCTGCAGTTCCTCGGCGTCGAGGTCGACCCTGCCCGCAACGACGAGCGCTCGGACGAGCCGCGGGTGATCTCACCCGACGGGGCGACCGTGTCGGTCCTCGTGGTTCCGACGAACGAGGAGCTGGCGATCGCCCGCCAGACCATGTCGGTCGTCTGACCGCCGAGCGACGGGGATGGCAGTCGCCGCTCCCGGCCAGGCGGGGCCGTGTCCGGCGCGACCGCCGGCCAGGAGCGAGCGACGGCCGTGACCGGGCGGGAACGGGGGAGAGTGCCCGCCGGCGGTCACGGTGCCGGCCGGGGCACGACAGATGTCATGCCCGCTGGCCAGGCTGTCTTCGGGGGCTGCCGGCCACCGGCGTGGTTCCGCCACGACGGACTGGCTGCCTGCTCCGTGCCCGCATGCTCCCTCCCTCCGCGGCCGGGCCCGACTGTCGTGGGCCATCGCCGGGGTCTGGAGCGACGGGTGTCTGACGCCGCGCACAACGGCTGTCAGTGGTAGTGGCTACGCCTGAGAGTACACGACCGGCCACTAGGCGTACAGCCGGTCGGCTGGCAGGCGGGGGTGGATCAGCGGGACCAAGGGTCGGCTCGCCGCGGGCCTGCTGCGGCTGCCGCCGTCTGCAGAGTGCCGACCGGCAGCGTGCGCTCGACGACGTGGGAGGCGACCTCGGCGAGGCGCCGGTTGTTGCTGCGGGCGTAGCCGCGCAGCCACCCGAACGCCGTGTCCATGTCGACGCCGGCCCGCTCGGCGACCACGCCCTTGGCCTGCTCGATGACCACCCTCGAGTTCAGGGCCCGCTGCAGCTGCTCGGACAGGTCGGACGCGCGGCGCACCGCGCGCTCCTGCAACAGTCCGATGGTGGCGACGTCGGTGAGCGCCTGCGCCAGGTGGATCTCGCGGTCGCCGATCGTCACCGGATCGGTGTGGAAGATGTTGACGGCGCCGATCACCTGATCGCGCAGGCGCAGGGCCAAGGCGTGCACGGCCACGAAGCCGCTGTCGCGGGCCATCGGGGCGAACACCGGCCAGCGCTCCAGGGCGCTGTCGAGGCCGACGTTCAGGACCGGCTGCCCACTGCGGTAGCAGTCCAGACACGGGCCTTCGTTCGTCTGCACCTCGAACAGGTCGAGCATGCGCATGCGCTCGGTCGTCGCGGCCATCACCCGCAGGTTGCCCTGGGAGTCGGCGAGGACCAGGCCCACCTCGGCGGCGCCGAGCAACTCGACCAACCGCTCGGTCAGCGTCGAGAGGAAGTCGATGACGTCGAAGTCGGCGACCAGGGTGTCGGCAAGCCCCACCAGGGTGTCGGCCAGCCATTCCTCACGGTCCTGCATCACGGTCCTCCTCGGTCCCGGGCACGCCAGACGGAGGCGATGACGAGACCGTCCATTCTCACCTGCAACGTCATCGCTCGAACCGCAATCTGCGGTCCACGATCCGTCTCGCCACGTCGTCGACGGACACGCCCTCGGCGAAGGCCCGTGCCCTGATCCGCGCCAGCGCGTCCTGCGCGGAGCACGAGAGCTGCACCGACACCATTCCCGTGGCCTGGTGCACCACGGCCCGGTGGTCGGCCGCATGCGCCAGCGACCAGGCCAGCTCCTCGGCCTCGGCTCCCGACTGCATCGCCAGCAGCGCATCGGTCACCAGCACGGCCAAGGTCGCCAGCTCGCCGAGCTGGTGCGGCTCGAACGGGTCGACACGCCCGGCGTACAACGACAGGACGCCGGCGCGGATCGCGCCCAGCTGCAACGGGAACGCGAACACCGATTCGACGCCCAGGGCCCGAGCGGCGGGCACGAACTGGGCCCACCGGGTCGTGCGCGTCGCGAGATCGCCGACGAGGACGGCGCGGCCGTCGGCCTGCGCGTCGACGCCCGGCCCCTCACCCAACGTGAACTGGAGATCCTCGATCGCGGCGACGCCGTCCGAGGCGGCGATCGCCGCCTGGTGCCTGGCCTCGGTCGTCAGCACGATCGACGCCCGTAGCGACGTCGCCTCCGCAGCGGCGTCGCACAGCTCCCGCAGCGACAACGCCGGTGCGCCACCGGCGCCCGCCCGGGCCTGGATCGCGCGTTCGAACGCCCGGGGGATCACCGCGCACCACCCCGGCATCGGCAGGCGCGCGACAGGCCGGGGGCGCAGAGCAGTCCTCTCGAGGTCACCACAGCCTGCTGTCGCAGCACGCATCACACCCTTGTTACGTCACGGTACCCCGGGATCGGCGACGGCACGGGCCGGACCGCTTGGAGCACCGTGGTCGCCGGGTGCAATGGTGTCGCATGGTGGAGCAGCCGAGCTACGGCGATTTCGAGCTGAAGCGGTTCCTGGGGATGACGATCGAGGGCGACGAGCCCGGTCGTGCCCGCGGTCGGGTGACGGTCGGCGAGCGGCACCTCAACCCCAACGGCGTCGTGCACGGGGCGGTCCTGTTCGCCCTGGTCGACACGGCGATGGGCAAGGCGGTCATGTCGGTGCTCCCCGAGGGCCGGTTCTGCGCCAGCGTGGACGTGCAGCTGCGGTTCGTCCGTCCGGCCAGCGACGGCGAGATCGTCGCGGACGTCGAGGTGCTGAAGCAGGGCCGCACCGTCGTGCACCTCGACGCCCGCGTGCACGACGGCGAGGGTCGCCTGGTCGCGACGGCCGCAGGCACCTTCGCGGTCATCGGCGCCTGACTGACCGGCGGGCGGGCCGCGGCTCACGGGCGGGTTTCGGCCGCTCGCGCACGAGTCAGGTTCTGTCGGCGTGGCGCCGGTGCCGGCGCCTGGCGTCGACGAGGCGCAGGACCGGCGCCGCCGTGACCCCGTGGACGACCACCGACAGCAGGATCACGAACGCGGCGATCGCCCACAGCTGGTCGGCTCCTGTGAAGTCGGCCTCGTTCAGGGCGTGGGCGAGGTAGTACACCGACCCCATGCCGCGGATGCCGAAGAACGCGATGGCCCACCGCTCCGTCGTCGTGGCGCTCGAGTCCACCAGCGACAGCCATCCGCTCACCGGTCGCACCACCAGCACGACCGCCAGGCCCACGACTGCGCCGGGCACGCTCAGCGGACCGAGGGCGCCGTCGACGACGGCGCCGCCGAGCAGCACGAGCAGGGCGGCGCTCACCAGCCGCTCGATGCTCTCTGCCGAGGCGTGCAGCACCTCGTGGTAATCGTGGTCGCGCTCGTGGTCGCGGATGACGCACGCTGCGACGAACACCGCGAGGAACCCGTATCCGTGGCTCAGCTCGGCGACGCCGTAGACCACGAGCGTGGCCGCCAGCGCCACGAACCCTTCCGTCGATTCGGCGATCACCCGCCCGGTCGGCAACCGGAAGACCACCGCACCGATCACCCGGCCCCCCAGCACCCCGACGAGGAAGCCGACTGCGAGCTTCACCAGGACGTCCTCGAGCACCCATCCGCCGATCCAGCTGCCCACCCCCGCCGACCCGGCCGCCGCCATGGCGATGGCGGCGTTGGTGAACGGGAACGCCAGCCCGTCGTTGAGCCCGGCCTCCGACGTGAGGCTGAAGCGGACGTCGTCCTCCTCCTCGCCGCCGGGCGGACCGACCTGCACGTCGCTGGCCAGTACGGGATCGGTCGGCGCGAGGGCGGCCCCGAGCAGCAGAGCCGAGGCCGGGACCAAGCCGGCGATCCACCACCCGAGCACTGCGACGCCGGCGATCGTGAGGGGCATCGCCACCGCGAGCAGCCGCCAGGTGATGTTCCACGACGACCACCCCACCCTCCGGTCGATCTTGAGCCCCGCACCCATCAGCGAGACGATGACCACCAGCTCGGTCATGCGCTCGACCAGGTCGCCCTCGGCGAGGGGGTCGACGATCGGCAGGCGCAACGGCAAAGAGAACACGGCCATGCCGAGCGCGACGTAGATGATGGGGAACGACATCGGCCGGCCGGCGAGCAGCGTCGGCAGCACCGACGCCCCGAGGATCGCCACGCCGACGAAGGCCAGGGTCAGATCGTACGCATCCACCACGCAGTCCTACCCGGGGGCCATCACCTGACTGCAGGCCACCATCGCACCCGACCACAGCCGCGTGTCACCTTGTTCCGAATGTTGCGCCCCCGGAATCGGAACAAGGTAAAACGATCACCCCCCAAGCACCAGCACCAGCAGGACCAGTTGCCCAGCAGTCCCCTGGTCGCTCTCGGAGGTGGTTACCGCGCCGGGCCCGTCGAGCGTGAGCGCCGCTTGCGGCTCCGCGAGGTGGTGCGGGTGATGCGCTCCTGCAACTCGTGCACAGCACGGACGGCGCCGCTCGCGACCACGTCGACCTGGGGGGTCGAGGCGAAGTCGCCGGTCACCCCGAAGAACACCCGCCCGTTGTAGGACAGGATCGCCGTGCCCACCCGGACACCGTGGTAGATCGGGACGAAGGGGCGGTACTCGACCATCTCGCGGCCCAGGCAGTACAGCGGGAACTGCGGCCCCGGCACGTTGGTCGTCACCGTGTTGATCGACCGTTGCGGCAGGCGCTGCATGGCGCGGGCCACGAGCCGGCTGACGGTCCCCACGGCGACCGGAGGTGCGAGGTCTCCGATCTCGGTCAGCACGGCGCCGGCCTCGGCCATGCGCGAGCCCTTCAACTCGCCCACCTGCTCCCGCACCAGCTGCAGCCGCTCGACCGGGTCGGCCACCGCCACCGGCAGCTCGTAGAGCATCGCCGAGACGCGGTTGTCGAGCACCCCGTGGCCGTCGTCGCGCCGGGTCGACACGGGCACGAGCGACCGGAACACGGCGTGCTCGACGTCGTCACCGCGTTCGATCAGCAGATCCCGGTACCCGCCGGTGACCGCGGCGAGGACGACGTCGTTGACCGTCGCTCCGAAGGCCCGGCCGACCGCCTTCACGTCGGCGAGCGACACGTCGGCGTGCGCCCAGCACCGGTGCGGCCCGATCGTGCCCTCGACCGAGAGGGGCGACGTCAGGCCGAGGTGGCTCACCCATCGCACCAGCCCCTGGGCGGTGGACACCGCGGCCTGACCCGCAGACACCGGGTGACGGACCACCTCGGGCAGCGCCCGCGCCGAGGTGGCGGCGTCGCGTGCGAGGCCCGCCCACGCGCCCAGCACCTTGACCGCCCCGTTGGGCTCCGGCGCCGGCTGCCACGGCACCGGGTCGGGGATCTCGGTGGTGGGGTCGAGGTCGAGCAGCACCTCGAGCAGACCGGCGCCCGCCACGCCGTCGACGAGGCAGTGGTGGACCTTGAAGACGAGCGCCCAGTTGCCCCCCTCGAGCCCCTCGACCAGCCACGTCTCCCACAGCGGCCGGTCGCGGTCGAGCTCCTGGCTCATCAGGCGTCCCATGAGGGCGCGGAATGCGCCGTCGTCACCGGGACGGGGAAGTGCGGTGTGCCGGAGGTGGTACCCCAGGTGGAAGTGCGGGTCGTCGGCCCAGATCGGCCGACCGAGCTCGAGGGGCACCGAACGCACGCGCTGCCGGTACCGGGGGATCAGCTGCATCTTGCCCTCGACGAGCCGGGTCAGCTCGTCCATCGTCGGGGGCGGCCCCGCGAACACGCACCCGCCGGCGATGTGCATGTGCGAGATCCCGTCCTCGAGGTGGAGGAACTCGGCATCGAGTGTGCTCAACGTGTCCACGGGCGCTCCCCCGCTCGATCCGCTGTCGGTGCCGCCCAGCGAGCCGGACAGTAGCCCCACGACCCCGTCATCACATCCTCACCGGTACCTCGTAGACGTCACGCTGGCCCCCGCTCTCCATGTCCTCCTGCGCCACGATGACGGCCCCCAGGCCCGACCGTTCGGTGGTGAACTCGACCGTCACCTCGAAGTCACCCCACACGCCGTTGCCGGCCGTGGCCGTGGTGAACCCCTCGGCGAGGATCAGACCCTCGGGGTCGGTGACCGTGTAGAGCACCGTCGCCTCGAACGTGTTGGCGATGCCGGCGATCGTGATCGGCGAGGTGACCTCTTCGCCTGGCACCGGCGACTCGACCAGCACCGGTGGAGTGACGTTCTCGACGTCGGTCCTGTCGACGCCGACGGCGGGCACGCCCTCGCCGCCGATGCCCTCGGTCGCCTCATCACCGTCGAGCAGGATCGTCACGGTGTCGACCGTGTCGAACTGGGTCAGCGTGAACACGACCTGGGCGACCCGGAGCTGCATGGACAGGCTGCCGCCGCCCGTGGCGAAGTCGTCGGACAGGTCGACCGTGGCCTCGCCGCCGTCGATGTCGATGTCGAGCAGCTCGGTCCCGGACGGGATCGCGCTGGTCATCCCGATGTCGCTCTCGACGTCGTCGGGGCCGTCGAGCAGCGCCTCCATGGCGTTGCGCCCGATGGCAGGCGTCGCGACGGTGCGGCCGGCGGCGGCGATCTTCTCGTCTCGCGCGAAGTAGACGCGCGCCGCCACCTCGCCCGAGCCTCCGTCGTCGTCGCCCTCGCCGGGCGGCGCCTCGGTGGTGACCCCCTCGGGCGCCGT
>JAFGPU010000536.1 GCA_016936035.1 Acidimicrobiales bacterium | reverse complement strand
GACGCCGAGGGACGGGCTGACGGCGAGCTCGCCGACTTCTTCACCGAGCTCGCCGAGTCCGACCGCGACATCGCCGAGCGGGCCCGGCGCATGCTCCTCGCCCGTCTGAGTGTCGAGAGCTGACCCTGCCGACGGCTGGACGGGGTGCGGACGACGCCGATCCCGCCGAAACCGGTCAGATCTTGATGTAGATGCGGCGGCGGTAGAGGAGGTAGGCGATCAGCCACCACAGCGCCGTCCATGCCGCCGCGTAGACGAACGCGCCCGCCACGACGCTGCCGCCCGGGGCGATGTCGGGCGTGAGGCCGTCGCCGTAGTTGCGGAGCAGCGACAGGGACGCGAAGAACCCCACGTAGATGGCGATCGGGTTGGCGCCCAGGTGCACGAGCGGAGCGGTCGAGCGTCGGGCGCCGCGCAGGTCGATCAGCCAGGTGCCGAGCGCCAGCCAGGCCAGCGACGTCCCCAACGTCAGCACCGTGAACGACGGCGTCCACAACCGCTTGTTGACCGGCACCACCGTCGCCAGCACGAGACCGGCGGCGATGAGCACCGTGGCCGCGCCGGCGAGACGCGCGAGCAGTTCACGTCGGTCGGCGACGGCGGCGATCACCCGGCCCGTGAAGGCGCCGCCCAGCACGGTGACGGCGCTGATCAACGTCTGCAGGGTCCCCTCGGACGTGAACCCGGGGAGCAGGGTCTCGTCGACCCGGTGCGCCAGGGTGCCCGACTGCGCCCACGGGTCGTCGCCGGGCGCCCCGACGACGAACGCGAGCCAGTAGGCGCCGAGCAACCCGACGGTGATCGGCAGCTGCCAGCGCCGCGGCGCACGCAGGACCGCGAACGCGACGACGTACGCGCCGGCGATGTGCTGGAGCACGCCGGTGACGGCGAACCGCTCGTGCTTGAGCGAGCCGAGGGCGATACCGATCACAAGCAGCACCCCGGCGCGGAACAGGACGTGGCGAGCGTCGCCGCCGCGTGGCGACAGCGTCATCGCGACGCCGACGGCGAAGAGGAACAGCGGGAAGAACAGGTCGGCGAAGGTCAGCCCGTGCCAGTCGGGGTGATGGAGCTGGGCGGGCAGCTCGCCCGCCGGCCCCGGGTTCATGACCACGAGCATCACGACGATCGCCAGACCGCGGGCGGCGTCGAGCGCCCGTAGCCGCCGAGCGGGTGACGCAGCCGGTTGGCCGGCGGCCGGCTTTTCGTCGGCCTGCCTGGGCGGTGCCGCGCCGACCGGGTCGGGCGGGGCAGCGGCACCGGGCGCGCCCGCCTCGGGGGGAGAGCCGGCGTCCTCGCCGACGACGGGCGGCGCACCGCTGGTCTCCCGCCCGGCCCGCGCGTCGGGCACCGACGTCATGACCGTCGCCCGTCGTCGCTGGCCCCGGGGGTGACCGGCGCACGTGGTCTCGTGGTCTTCGGTCGGCGCACGGCGCGCAGGTCGGTGACAGTGCCGAGGCGCACGCCCTTGGCCTGGATGCCCTCGATGATGCGGGGCAGGGCGGCGACCTCGACCTTGCGCCGGGCCATCAGCTCGGCAGCCGTGCGGCTCGCCGGCTCGAAGGTGCCACGTCCGATGCCGTCGTGGAGGTCGATGATGTCGCCGGTCCCGGTCTCGTCGACGACGTGCTCGGCGACCTGCTGCGGCCTCTGCCACCGCTTCCGTCCGCGCGTCACCGACCAGAGGATGACGTCCTGGTCCATCTTGGCCACCACGCGCACGACCGCCTCGCTGAGGCGGCCCTGGGGCGGACGGAACAGGTGGACGGGAACCCCGGCGACGTCTTCCACCACCTGCGTTCCGACCTCGATCTCCTCGCGGGTCGTCGGACTGCTGGTCTTGGTCACGTGCAGGTGACGCCAGGTGTGGTGGCCCACCTCGTGGCCCCGGGCGACCACCTCACGCAGGATGTCGGGGTACTGCTCGGCGCAGTGGCCCATCACCATGAACGTGGCCTTCACCCCGTAGCGGTCGAGCACGTCGAGGATCGGCGGCGTGAGGTCGGGATGCGGCCCGTCGTCGAAGGTCAACGCCGCCACGGGCAGGACCGTCTCGACCGACCACAGGATCTCCTGCGCTCCCTTCCGGGGGTCCTCGATCTCGTCGTCGTCGGGGTCCGTTGCCGCCTGGTGCGGAGGTCGGGCGCCCGTGGACGCCCCCACGAGCGCGGCGCTGGCCGCGAGAAGTAGGTGCCTGCGATGCACGGCGTGTGATCTCTCCCTGGTTCACGCCCGCCTTCGCTTGTCCGTCGAGAGTACCCACCCGGGGCGCGGTTCAACGGTCGGCACCCGACGGCCGGACGCCCGACGCTCGTCACGCCCGGTGGATGCCTGTGGTATCCAGAGCCGCGTGGCGATCGAGATCCGACCCGCGACCGTCTTCGACGACGTGAAGACGATGGTCGGGCCCAAGCGGCCCGACGCCAGCGTGTGCTGGTGCCTCAGCTATCGCATCCCGTCCAAGGAGAACCGGGCGCTGGTCGGTCCGGCACGCGGCGAGCGGGTGCGAGAACTGCTCGACGAGGGCCCGATCGGCGTGCTCGCCTACGACGGCAACGAGGTCGTGGGCTGGGCTGCCGTCGCACCGCGGGCAGACACCACCTTCGCCCGCAATCGCAAGATCCCACACGTCGACGACGCCGACGTGTGGTCCGTGTGGTGCATCCGGGTCCGGCCCGGGCATCGGAAGACGGGCATCTCGCCGCACCTGCTGCGGGGAGCGGTCGAGTTCGCCCGGGAGCACGGCGCACCGGCGATCGAGGGCTACCCGGTCGACAACCGGGGTGCGAGGGTCGACACCACGATGGCCTACGTGGGCACGCGCGGCCTGTTCGAGCGGGCCGGCTTCACGAAGGTGGCCACCACCGACTCGGTGCTGGACGGGTTCCCACGCGTGCTCATGCGCCTCGACCTGCGCTGACAGCACGGGCGCCTCGCCCGCGCAGGCCGGGCACGAGCGGTCGGTCGTCGCTGGAGGCGCCCCTGCGAGTGTTCGGAACCGGCCCGCAGGATCGTCACCGGGGACGGGACTCGGCGTGGCGGCTCCAGCGCTCCGTGTCGAGCGCCAGGGTGGCACCCGACTCGGCGATCGCCACCGACGGCGACCCGAACGGCGTGGTGCCGAACGGGTTGTCGAACCGGTTGCCGCCGTGCAGCGCCACCTCGGCGCCGTCGACCGTGAGCGGGCCGGTCGTCCCGAACGCCAGGGCACCGGACGACGGCGAGTCGTAGGTGACGTCGAAGCCGCCCGGCAGCCCGTCCGCCCCCGCCGGCCGGGGTTCGACCGTCACCGCTGCGGACGTCACCGCCGCGGCGAAGTCGTCGAACGATCCCCACCTGCCCGCGTCGCCGACCTCGGAGATCCACACGTTGTCGGCGCCGCCCTCGGCCACCAGGTCGAACGGCTCGGTCAACCCGTTGGTGAACGTGACGGCCGGGTCGTGCTCCCGCCACGAGGTCGGCCGCCACGACCACAGCGCCACGTACCCGTCGCCCTTCCG
>JAFGPU010000535.1 GCA_016936035.1 Acidimicrobiales bacterium | reverse complement strand
TGCGCCCCGCGCTCACCTACTACGCCGCCGACCCCGGCGGCCGCATCGACGTGGTCAGCCCGATCGCGGTCGAGACCGCCTCGATGGTGCACGACTTCGCGGTGACCGACCGCGACGCCGTGTTCTGGATCGGCCCGGTGCTCTTCGGCGCGGATGCGGCCAACCCCGAGTCGACGATCCCGTTCCACTGGGACCCGGAGGGGCCGTGCCGGGTGGGTGTGATGCCGCTCGACGGCGACGGCGCCGACATCCGCTGGGTCGACATCCCCCCGTGCTTCGTCTTCCACGGCCTGAACGCGCACCGCGACGGCGACGACGTCGTGCTGCGGGTGCACAAGCTGCCCGAGGCCTTCGGCCCCCGAGGCGACCTCGTGCCGTCCCGCCTGACCGAGTGGCGCATCGGCACGGGCGGCGACCAGCTCACCTTCGCGGAGCGCGAGATCGACGACCGGGCGATGGACCTGCCGGCGCACGACCGCCGCCACACCGGCCGCGCCACCGACCACGGCTGGTTCGCCACCACCACGCCCCCGGACAGCGAGCACGGCTTCGAGCTGGCCGGCCTGTGCCACCTCGACCTGCGCACCGGCGCCGAGGACGTGTGGGACCCCGGCGCCCACATCCGGGGAGGCGAGGGGTTCTTCGTCCCCGCCGGGCGGGGTGAGGGTGAGGGGTGGGTGCTGACGTACCTGTGGGACCGCACCACGAACCGGTCGTCCTTCGCCGTGTTCGACGCCCAGTCGGTCGCGGACGGGCCCGTGGGCCAGGTGAAGCTGCCCGTGCGGGTCCCGTTCGGCTTCCACGGGCTGTGGATCGACGAGTCCCAGCTCTGATCTGGTCTCCTCACGCGCTCGGTCCGGTCACGCCCCCACCTCGCCCCGGCGGGCCACCAGCGGCGCACGCCAGGCGTCGGCCAGCGCCGGTGACCGCAGCACCCGGGCGAGGGTGTCACGGTCGTCGTCGCCGCCGCCGGCTCGGCTGCCGCCGAACATCACGGCGAAGGTCTCGCGCACGGTGGGCGCCCCGTCGTCGCGGTGCTCGAGCGCCACGGAACCCTCGGTGGGCACGGTCCCCGGCTGAAGCACCCGCAGGTACCAGCCGCTGCGCCCGGTGGCCAGCATCCGGGGACCGATGTCCTTGCGGCCACTGTGCAGCGAGAGCTTGTAGCAGGGCGCGCGAGGCTGGCTGACCTGGACCAGTGCGGTCCCCCACCGCCACACGTCGCCGATGCGCACCTCGTGCTCGGACGCGCCGGCCAGGGCGACGTTCTCGCCCACGCCGCCCACGTCGACGGCGAACCCGTCGTGGTGCCAGGCCCGGTAGTGCTCGCTCGGGTAGACGTACACCGCCTTGTCGGGACCGCCGTGCACCGACAGGTCGGCCTGGCGGTCTCCCGCCAGGTTGACGATGCCCAGCTCGATCGCCGGCACGTCGACCCTGGACTTGTCGATGCCGCTGTGGACGGGCTTCCCGCGCACCTGACCGATGAGACGTGGTTCACCCACGAAGACGGCCACGACCTCCCCCACGACGCCGGCGTCCGCGTCCGGTGCCGGTGAGTGGTCCGTGCCCATCGTTCTTATCTATACGACCGTTCGTATTGTTGTCAATCATGCCCCCCGCCTCCCACCGGCAGGCCCTAGGTTCCGGGCATGGAGCGCACCGACCCCGACCTCGCCGGCGACGACCTGACGCTGCTCACGCAGTTCCTCGACTACCACCGGGCGACGCTCGTCCAGAAGGTCGGGGGGCTCACGCGCGCCCAGATGGCGACCCGCCTGCCCACCTCCGAGCTGACCCTCGCGGGCCTGGTCAAGCACCTCGCGCTGGTCGAGGACAGCTGGTTCACCGGCCGCCTGCGGGGCCTGGCCGACCCCGAGCCCTGGGCGAGCGCGCCCTGGGACGACGACCCCGACTGGGAGTTCCACTCCGCCGTCGACGACGAGCCCGCCGACCTCATCGCCCTCTACGAGCAGGCCTGCGACCGCAGCCGGGCGGCGGTCGCCACCGTCGGCGACCTCGACGCCCTGTCGGCCCGGCGCTCGCGGCGAGGGGAGCCCTTCACCATGCGCTGGATCCTGTTGCACATGATCGAGGAGACCGCCCGCCACAACGGGCACGCCGACCTGCTGCGCGAAGCGGTCGACGGCGCGACGGGCGAGTGAGCCGCCCGTCCGTGGTTGACACCACGATCGACGGGGAACGTTGAACACATGGCGCTCAAGGCTTGGCACATCCCCGTCCGGCTCGCGACCGGCGCGTACATCCTGAACTCCGGGCTCTCGAAGCGGGGCGCCGACGAGGAAACCGCCAAAGGTCTCCACGGCTTCGCCGTCGCCGCCTACCCGGAGCTGGAGAGCACCCCGCCCGACACGTTCGTCAAGATGCTGTCGACGGGCGAGATCGCGGTCGGCGCCCTGCTCCTGACCCCCGTCGTGCCGACAGCGGTGGCCGGCATGGCCCTCACCACCTTCGGAGGCATGCTCGGCCGCCTCTACCTCAACAGCCCCGGGGCACGCGAGGAGGGCAGCCTGAAACCGACCGAGCAGGGCACGCCCTTGGCCAAGGACGTCTGGCTGCTCGCCATCGGCTCCGCGCTCACGCTCGACGGCCTGGGTGACCGCCGCCGCAAGCGCAGAGCGAAGAAGGCCAAGGGCAAGGACCAGCCGAAGGCGACGAACAAGGGCGCCTCGGCGTCCTCCGCCAAGGCCCAGGCGAAGCGCAAGGCCAAGGCCGAAGCCAAGCGCAAGGCCAAGGCCGAGGCGAAGCGCAGGGCCAAGCGCAAGCTCACGCCGGCGGCCTGAACCGCCGGGCCTGCGCCCGATCAGCGCTTGTCGTAGGTGATGCCCGACGCCTCGGCGTCCCAGGTGCCCGCGCCCACCCCTTCGTCACGCAGGTCGCGCTTGAGGACGCGCCCCACGGGGCTGCGGGGCAGCTCGCGGCGGAACTCGATGTAGCGGGGCAGGGCGAAGTAGGGCAGCTCGTCGATGCACCACCGGAACAGCTCCTCCTCGGTGAGCGCCGCACCCTCGGCGAGGGTGGCGGTGATCTTGAGGTCGTCCTCGGTCAGGTCGCTCGGCACCGCGTGGACGGCCACGTCCGCGAGGGCGCCGTGGCCCATGAGGATGCGCTCGACCTCGAAGCTCGAGATGTTCTCGCCCCGCCGCCGCAGGTAGTCGGCCTTGCGGTCGACGAAGAACAGGTAGTCCTCGTCGTCGATCCGTCCGATGTCACCCGTGTGGTACCACCAGTTGCGGCTGGTCTCGACCGTCGCCTCGGGCCGCCCCCAGTAGCCCTCGAACATCGTGTGCGGGCGCTTGGGCCGCAACACGATCTCGCCCTCGGTGCCCCGGGGCAGCTCGTTGTCGTCGTCGTCGAAGATGCGCACGTCGAAGTACTCGTCGTTGATCACCCCGGCGCCGTTGGGCTTGTTGCGCACCCCCGGGGGCTGCCACGACACGAGGCTGGCCTCGGTGGTGCCGTAGGCGCCGCTGAACGTGTCGACGCCGAACCGCTCGCGGATGATCGAGTCGACCTCGACCGGCAGGGGCGCCGCACCGATCAGGCGCAGGGTCGTGTTGGCCTCGGGTGCCCCCGAGCGCGGCATCTCCGGCCGGTCGACGTCGTGGGCCAGCAGGTAGGCCATGGTGCCCAACGTCGACGTGATCGTCGCGCCCACCCGGTTCATCTCGGGCCAGAAGTTCGACACCGAGAACCGGCGGTAGATGGCCGAGCGCCCGCCGTAGACGAGCGGGCCCAGCACCGCGGTGACGATGGCGTTGAAATGGAACAGGGGTAGCGGCGTCCACACGACGTCGTCCGCGGTGCGCTGCCAGCAGATGCCGATCTGGCGGGCGAGGGCCTCGTGGTAGTTGTGGCTGAGCATGCAGCCCTTCGAGGGGCCGGTGGTGCCGCCGGTGTAGATGAACGTGGCCAGGTCGGCGGGCCGGACCGACACCGCGGGCGGTGCGTCGTCGCCGGTGAGCACGTCGTCCCATGCGTGGGTCGCCACGCCCGGCAGCGCGGCGCCGGGGGCGCTGTCGACGTCACCGATGACGATGACGTGGCCGAGGTCGGGCGTCTGGCCCACGACCCGCGCGGCCCGGTCGACCAGCGATGCCTCGACGACGAGCACCCGCGACCCCGAGTCGGTGAGCTGGTGGCGCAGGTACTCACCCTTGTAGGCCGTGTTGATCGGCACCGCGACGGCGCCCCCGCGCACGATGCCCCACCAGGCCAGCATCGCCTCGGCCGAGTTCTCGACCAGCGTGGCGACCCGATCGCCGGGGCGCACCCCCAGATCGGCCAGCGCGTTCGCCAACCGGTTGGCGGTCGCGGCCACCTGGGCGGCGGTGACCCGGGTGCCGCACACGTCGAGGTACTCGCCGTCGGGGTCGTGCTCGAGTCGCTGCTCGAGCAGCCCCACGACCGTCTGCTGCGCTCCGCTGATCCACACGCTGCTCGCCACGATTCCGCGCCCTCCGACGCTCACGCCCGTGCCGGTCGGGAGTCGACCGGCTCACCGGACTGGATGCCCAGGTACGACTCGACCAGGCGGGCCTCGTCCACCTCGGCCGCAGGTGCGGCCCAGGCGACGTGCCCCACCCGGAGGAAGGCCACGGTGTCGGCCAGCGCCAGCACGTCGTTGGCCTTCTCCTCCACCAGCATCACCGCCGTGCCTCGGTCGCGCAGCTCACGCAGCGCGTCGTAGACCTCGGTGACCACCAGCGGCGCCAACCCCAGCGACGGCTCGTCGACCACGAGCAGCAGCGGCGGGCGCACCAGGGCGGGCGCCAGGGCCAGCATCTGCTGCTCACCGCCCGACAGCGACCCGGCGGCCTGGGCACGCCGTCCCGCCAGGGCGGGGAACCGCTCGTAGGCCGCGTCCCGTTCGCCCGGCGACACGAGCCACATGGCCAGGTTCTCGTCGACGGTCAGGGCCGGGAAGATGCCGCGACCCTCGGGGATGAGGAACGCGCCCTGCGCGACACGTCGGTGCGGGGGCAGGTCGGTGACGTCGGCCCCGTCCAACCGCACGACGCCGGCGCTCGGCGTCACGAGCCCGGCGACGACGCAGCACAAGGTCGACTTGCCGGCGCCGTTGGCGCCGATGAGCGCGGTGACCGTGCCCCTGGCGATCACGAGGTCGACGCCGTGGACGACCTCGACGTCGCCGTGGCCGGCGCGCACGCCGACGAGCTCGAGCGCGACCTCGGCGTCCGCCCCCGCGCCGGCGGTGCGGCCCCGGACGTCGATCACCGCCGTGGTGCCGGCATCGTCACCGCCCGTACCGTCGCTGGCGGCGCCGTCGCCGGTGACGGTTGCGGCGGCGCCCTCAGCGACCGGTTCGGGACCGGGCTCGGTGATGGCTGGGGCCAGCCCCCGGTCGGACCGTGCCCGACGCTCGGCCGTCCGCCGGGACCGCGCACGCCGGGCATCGGCCGCGATGGCGAGGATGCCGTCGGGGTTCTGCGCCAGGTTGACCGCCGCCAACCCGAACATCAGCTGCGGCAGCAGGGCGCCGTCGCTCACCCAGCCGAACACCTCCGGGCTGACCGCGGTGGCCAGGCCGGCCAGCACGGCGCCCGCCGGCCGGCGGATGCCGAACACCACGGCGGAGGTCAACCAGAAGAACCCGACCTCGGTCGGGAAGTCGAGGCTCGACACCCGCCCCGTCGTCGACACCAGCAGCACCCCGCCGAAGCCGGCCATCGCCGCGGAGAGGGCGAACACGGCGACCTTGGTCTGCCCCGAGCGGATGCCGGAGGTGACCGCGCCGGGCTCGGTCGAGCGCAGGGCGATCATCGCCCGGCCGGACGCGGAGACGGTGAGGTTGTGCACCAGGCGGCAGGCCACGGCCGACAGGACGACGAGGCCGACGATCATGGTGGTGCGGTCGGCGAAGTCGAACGGCCCGATCGTCGGGGGCGGCACCCGCCAGCCGCCGCGATCGGCGTTCGACACGCTGTCGAGCTGGAAGACCAGGTGCTGACCGATGAAGGCCAGGGCCATGGTCGACAGCGCGAGGGGCAGGCCGCCGAGACGCCGGGCGGGCAGCGAGACGATCGCACCCACGACCGCCGCCACCAGCGTGCCGGCGGCGAGGGCCAGCAGGAACGGCCATCCGTGGCTGAGCGCCCACCCGGCGGTGAACCCGGCGACCGTCACGAACGCCGCCTGGGCCAGGCTGACCATGCCCCCGATGCCGGTCACGATCGTGAACGACAGCAGCACCAGCCCCAACGCCAGGCCCCGGGCGATGAGCGACCGCCAGTAGTCGTCGGCGAACAGGAACACGTACCCCAGCAGCACGCCCGTCCACACGCCCCACACGACGGCCTTGCGCCGCACCGAGCCGGTTTCGGGCGGCGGCGCGGCCCCGGTGTCGGCGCCCACGCCCGCCCGGCGCGACCGGTCGGACCCGAAGAAGAACAGCAGCACGAACAGCACGATGAACGGCACCGACGTGCGGAAGCCGCTGATGCTGCGCGCGACGTCCGCGTACCCGGCCACCAGGTTCTGCACCACGCCGAGCAGCAGGCCGCCGAGCAGGGCGACGGGGATCGACCGGAAGCGGGCGAGCACGACCGCGCCCGACGACACCAGCACCGCGGTGGTGAACGACGGCGGGTTGAGCGTGAAGATCGGCGCCATGAGCACGCCGGCGAGGCCGGCAAGGAACGAACCGATCACCCACGAGTAGGCCGAGGTGCGGTCGGCGTCGACGCCCCGCAGCCCGGCCAGCGACCGCCGGTCGACGACGGCCCGCATGTGCAGGCCCAGGGCCGTGTGCCGCAGCAGCACCCACAGGCCGACCGAGCACAGCAGGGCGGCGGCCAGGATGATGACCTGGTTGGAGTCGATGAGCACCCCGTCGAGAGGTCCCTGGAACCGCCAGGTGGTCTTGGGGCTGGGGCCGAGGCCGGGGATGGCGAGGATCTGGTCCTGGGTGGGCAGCCCGGCGTCGACCCACTCGTTGAGGCGGTCGACGACGAACAGGCAGGCGGCAGGGATGACGACCAGCAGCGCGAGCGGCACCACCAGCTTCACCACCACGGGCGCGCCGGCGATGCGCCGGAAGATCACCCGGTCGAGCGCCAGCCCCAGCAGGGGCGCGAAGATCACGATGGACACGAGCGCCGCCAGCCACACCGGCCAGCCGAGGCCGGTGTCGAGCTGGAAGAAGAGGAACGCCGTGGCGAACGCGACGGCCCCGTGGGCGAAGTTGAAGATGCCCGACGTCTGGTACGTCAGCACCACGCCCGCGGCGAGCATGGCGTAGAGGCCACCGGCCACGACGCCGGGGACGACCAGTCTCAGGAGCTCCTGCACGCTCTGTCCCTCCGGGGTCAGCCCAGGTAGGCGGCGCGGACCGCCGGATGCTGCTGGATCTCGGTCGGCGAGCCCTCGGCCAGCACCCGGCCCAGGTCGAGGACGACGACCCGGTCGCACTGGCCCATCACGAAGCCCACGTCGTGCTCGACGAGCACGACCGCCACGTCGCTGGCGCGCAGCCGGGCCACCTGCGCGGCGAAGCGCTCGGCCTCGTGGTCGGCGAGCCCCGAGGCGGGCTCGTCGAGCAGCAGCACCCGGGGCTCGTCGACGACGGCGCGGGCCAGCTCGACGAGGCGGGCCTGACCGATCGGCAGCGATCCGGCCGGCAGCGGCGCCAGGTCGGCGATGCCGACGGCCTCCATCACGCTCGCCACCCGCGCGCGGCGCTCGCGCTCGCGACGAGCCCGGGTGGGCGCGCCGACCAGGTCGGCGAGCAGGCCACCCCCGCCGCCCCGCCACTCGGTGGCGGTCAGGATGTTGTCCTCGACCGACAGGTGCCCGTAGAGCTGCACCCGCTGGAACGTGCGCCGGATGCCCGCCCGCGCCCGGCGTTCGGGCGACGTCGTGGTGATGGCGCGCCCGTCGAGCCTGACGGTGCCCGCGCTCGGGGCCTGCACGCCGGAGACGATGTCGAACAAGGTGGTCTTGCCGGCGCCGTTGGGTCCGATCAACCCGACGACCTCGCCCGCCCCCACCGTCAGCGACACGTCCTCGAGCGCGATGATGCCGCCATACCGCTTGGTGACGCCGTCGACGGCCAGCGTCACCGGAGGCC
The DNA here is from genome assembly GCA_016936035.1 of Acidimicrobiales bacterium. Taxonomy (GTDB): domain Bacteria; phylum Actinomycetota; class Acidimicrobiia; order Acidimicrobiales; family VFJN01; genus ZC4RG19. Next base: position 306 of record JAFGPU010000535.1, on the reverse strand, counting down.
CCCAGCGACGGTGGTGCTGCGCTGCTCGTCGCCGGGCAGGACCCGCGCGCCGGATGCCGGGACCAGCACGCCGGCCACGGGCAGGCGCCGGTCGTGCCACGCTTCGGGATCGGTCTCGGCGCTCACGTCGAAGTCCCCCTGGGCCCCAGCTTCGGTCCCGTGAATGATAGCTCGCTGGGTCGAACGGCGATTCGAGGGCCCTGCCCCGCCGCGACGGCCGGACGCATCAGAGAACTAGCATCTGACACGCTGTCAGATGCCACGACGGCAGTGACGAGGGGAGATCGACATGGCCGACGACGTCAC
>JAFGPU010000111.1 GCA_016936035.1 Acidimicrobiales bacterium | reverse complement strand
GACATGCGCTGGATGCAGGTGGCCATCCGCCCGGCCAAGCCGCTGGCGTTCGGGTTGGTGCCCGGGCCGCAGGGCACGCCGGTGCCCGTGTTCGGCCTGCCGGGCAACCCGGTGTCGTCCATGGTGAGCTTCGCGCTGTTCGCCCGCCCGGCCCTGCGCCGCCTGGCCGGCCACCCGGACGGCCGACTGCACCTGCCCCGACTGGCGGCGCTGGCCGACGAGCCGCTGACGCGCCGACCCGACGGCAAGACCCACTTCGTGCGGGTGATCGCGGCCGTCGACAGCGACCGGCACGGGCTGCTGCGGGTGCGGTCGTCCGGAGGGCAGGGGTCGCACCAGCTGGGGGCGATGGCCCGGGCCGACGCCCTCGCCGTCGTCCCGGACGGCGAGGGGGTGGCTGCCGGTGACCTCGTCGAGGTGATCCTGCTCGGTGAGCCGCCGATCCTCGGCGGCCCGGCAGTCCGGCCGTTCGCCTCGTAGGCTGGCGTCGATGACCGAGCCCCTCGTCGACAGCTACGGCCGCGTGCATCGCGACCTGCGCATCTCGGTCACCGACCGCTGCAACTTCCGGTGCACGTACTGCATGCCGGCCGAGGGCATGGACTGGCTGCCCCGCTCCGAGGTCCTGACGTTCGAGGAGATCGAGCGCATCGCCCGGGTGTGCGTCGAGCGCTTCGGCGTCGACAGCATCCGGCTGACGGGCGGCGAGCCGACCGTGCGGGCCCACCTGCCGGTGCTGGTCGCCAAGGTCGCCGCCCTGCGTCTGGCGGACGGCCGGCCGGTCGACGTGGCGCTCACCACCAACGGCGCCACGCTGCGGTCGGTGGCGGGCGATCTGGTCGGCGCGGGCCTGCGCCGGGTCAACGTCTCGCTCGACACGCTGCGCCCCGACCGCTTCGTCGAGCTGACCCGGCGTGACGAGCTCGGCCACGTGCTCGAGGGGATCGACGCCGCGGTCGCCGCCGGGCTCGACCCGGTCAAGGTCAACGTGGTGGTGCAGCGCGGGGTGAACGACGACGAGGTCGTCGACCTGGCCGAGTTCGGGCGGCAGCGGGGTGTCACCGTGCGGTTCATCGAGTGGATGCCGCTCGACGCCGACCAGCGCTGGCAGGCCGACGCCGTCGTCAGCCAGGCCGAGATCGTGGCGGCCATCGACGCCGTCCACCCTGTCGACCCGGTGGACCGGGGCCACCAGCCCGCCGAGCGGTTCGTCTACCGCGACGGCGCCGGCGAGGTGGGCGTCATCCCGTCGGTGACCCGGCCGTTCTGCGACTCGTGCGACCGCATCCGGCTCACCGCCGAGGGGCAGCTCCGCTCGTGCCTGTTCGCGGTCGACGAGGTCGACCTGCGGGCACTCGTGCGCAGCGGCGCCTCCGACGACGAGCTGGCGGCCGCGGTGCAGCGCTGCGTGGCGGGCAAGTGGGCCGGCCACATGATCGGCCAGGTCACGTTCGTGCGGCCCCGCCGCAGCATGAGCCAGATCGGCGGCTGACACCCGCCGCGCGCCCACGGATGCGCGCCGTGGGCATGAAACGCCGGCTCGGCCACCGAGGGGGCCCGGGGTCTAGTCTTGCGCCATGCCTGACCGCGGACTCACACACCTCGACCCCCTCGGCCGGGCGCGCATGGTCGATGTGACGCCCAAGGACCCGACGCATCGCCGGGCGGTCGCCCGGGGCCGGGTGCACATGAAGTCCGAGACCACGTCGCTGGTGGCACGGGGAGCCATCAACAAGGGTGACGTGCTCGCCGTCGCCCGGGTCGCCGGCATCCAGGCCGCCAAGCGCACCCCCGAGCTCATTCCGTTGTGCCACCCGCTGCTGGTCGGGTCGGTGCTGGTCAACTTCCGCATCGAGGACGACTACATCGAGGTCGAGGCGCACGTCGAGACCGTCGATCGCACCGGCGTCGAGATGGAGGCGTTGACCGCCTGCTCGGTGGCGTGCCTGACCATCTACGACATGTGCAAGTCGTCCGACCGGGGCATGACCATCGGCGAGATCGCGCTCTGGGAGAAGACGGGCGGTCGGTCCGGCGCCTACCGGCGCACCGACGGGCTCGACGGCGACCTGGGCTTGTAGGGCCCGTCGACGCCGCGGCCACCGCCGCGGGGAGCGGTCGGTCCTGCTCACACGGCATCCACCCGCGCTTTTGCGATCTGCTTTATGGTCGCTTCAAGCAATGGTCCGAGAGGGATGCCATGGTCGTCTTCCTGCTCCTAGGGGTGATATGGGCAGCAGTCCTCGTGCCCCCGTGGCTGCAGAGTCGGCGGGAGGCACGACCCATCGCATCGATCATGTCGTTCCGCAGCCAGCTGTGGTCGCTGCAGCGCGCCACGCCCCAGTACGGCGCCGACGTGTACGCGGCCTACGGCGACGACGTCTACGACGACGACGCCCTGTATGAGCTCGACGACCTCGACGACCCCGACGTCGACCGGGTGCGGCTGCGCGGCTCCCCCTCGGGGTCGAGCCACACCGGCCCGGCGATGCCGGGCATCGTCCGCGCCGCGGAGCGCGGCTCGCCCTACGGCGCGCACCTCCCGGCCGCAGGCGTGCCGGCGGCGGCCGTCATGCGGCGCCGGGCGATGGCCTACCGACGACGGCGGCAGGTGCTCTCGATCCTGGTGGCCGCGACGGCGGCCGGCATCGCCCCCGCCGTGGTCCTGGGGGGCGCATGGGTCGTCGCCGCCGGCATCGCCGCCACGCTGCTGGTGGCCTACGTGGGGCTGCTGATCCGGCGCGGGCGGCGCGAGCTCGAGCGGGCCGAGAAGGTGCGCTACCTCACCCCGATCCGTGCGCCGCGGCCGTCGGTCGTCATCATCGGCAGCGGCGCCGCCCAGTAGCTTCCCCGCAGTGTCTGATCACCAGCGGGGTCGACGCGACCACCTCCACGACGTCGTCGCGGGCATCGACCGCGTGCTCGACGCGGCCAACCAGGCCCGCGAGCTCGCGTTGCCGGCGTGCCGGCGCGCCATCCGTGCCGCCGGGTCGAGCATCCGGGCCGTCCACCGCCTGGACGTGGCCGGCGCCGCGGCGCTGGCCGGCGAGTCCGAGGCCGCCGTGCGCGAGGCCCAGCGAGCGCTGGCGCCGTTTCCGGCGCTGGCCAGCGGAGGGTTCCTGCACGACGCCGAGAAGGAGTACGTCGAGGCGCGGGCGGTGGCGGCCCTGGTGGCGGGCGAGCCGGTACCGGCCCCCGACGAGCTGGTGGTCTCGCCCACCGCGTGGATGCGGGGGACCGCCGAGGCCGCGAGCGAGCTGCGCCGCCACCTGCTCGACCGGCTGCGCGAGGGCGACCTCGATCGGGCCGAGGAGCTGCTCGCCGCGATGGACGACGTCTACGACGCCCTCGTGGTGGTCGACTACCCCGATGCCCTGACCAACGGGCTGCGCCGCACGCTCGACGCGCTCCGGGCCGTGCTCGAGCGCAGCCGCGGCGACGTCACCACGACCGTGCTGCAGACCCGCCTCCAGCGGGCGATCGAGCGGGGCGGCACTGCGACCTGACGGGGTGCCGCCGCCCGGCGGCGCCGGTCCGGGGTCGCCGGGCGTCCGGAGCCGTGGTGCCGGGGTGGTGCCGGGGTTCCACGGCGGGCCCGGGTTCGTGGTGGTGCCGGGGTTCCACGGCTGGCCGGGGTCGTGGGCCGCCCAGCCGGTCCGCTACGATGAGCCGTCCCTCCCGGGGGTGTAGCTCAGCTGGCTAGAGCGCTTCGGTCGCATCGAAGAGGCCGTGGGTTCGAATCCCATCACCTCCACCACGGGG
>JAFGPU010000012.1 GCA_016936035.1 Acidimicrobiales bacterium | reverse complement strand
GCGCTCGTGTGCGCCGCCCTGGCGGCGGGCACCTCGACCGTCGACGGTGCCCTGGTCGCCGACGACACCCTCGCCATGCGCACGGCCTTGGGCACCCTCGGTGCCCGCATCGAGCACGACGAGGGGTCCGGGCGCCTCACGGTCACGGGCAACGCCGGGCGGCTCCGTCCGGGCCCGCTCACGCTCGACATGCGCCTGTCGGGCACCACCAGCCGGTTCCTGCTGCCGGTGGTGGCGCTGGGCACCGGCACCTACCGGGTCGACGGGCGCCCGCCGCTGCGCCGCCGCCCGATGGGGCCGGTGCTCGACGGCATCCGGGCGCTGGGGGCGACGGTCGTCCACCACGGGCAGGCCGACCACCTGCCGGTCACCGTCGACGCCCCCGGTGGCCTCGACGGCGGCGACATCGCCGTGGCGGGCGACACGTCCAGCCAGTTCCTCTCCGGCCTGCTGCTGGCCGGTCCCTACGCCCGCCGGGGCGCCCGCCTGCGGGTCACGACCCCGCTGGTGTCGCGACCGTACGTCGACCTGACCGTGGCCGTGATGGCCGACTTCGGTGTCGAGGTCGTCGACGAGGGCGAGGCTCCCGGGAGCGGGCCGGTGCTGTCGGTGCCGCCCGGCGCCTACCGGGCGACCGCGTACGCGGTCGAGCCCGACGCCTCCACCGCGTCGTACCTGCTCGCCGCCGCGGCGATCGTGGGCGGCCGGGTCACCGTCACCGGCCTCGGGGCCGCCAGCCGCCAGGGCGATGCGCGCTTCGCCGACCTGCTCGGCGCCATGGGCGCCCGTGTCGAGCGCACGGCCGACGCCACCACGGTGATCGGCACCGGCGAGCTGCGGTCACCGGGCGCCGTCGACATGAGCGCCATGCCCGACATGGCCCAGACGCTGGCGGCGGTGGCCGTGTTCGCCGACGGGCCCACCCGCGTGACCGGCGTCGAGCTGATCCGCTGGCACGAGACCGACCGCATCGCGGCCGTCGTCGCCGAGCTGCGCCGCGCCGGCATCGCCGCCGACGAGCAGCGCGACGGCTTCGTCGTGCACCCGGGCACGCCCCGCCCCGCCCGCATCGCCACCTACGACGACCACCGCATGGCCATGAGCTTCGCCCTGCTCGGGTTGCGGGCCCCCGGTATCGAGATCGTCGATCCCGGCTGCGTGGCCAAGACGTTTCCCGGCTTCTGGCACGCCCTCGACGCGCTCCGCACCTCCGGTGCGACGCCGCCGGCCCACTAGGGTGCGATCCCCGTGAAGGTCATCGCGATCGACGGGCCCGCGGGGTCCGGCAAGTCCACCGTCGCCCGCCGGCTCGCGGCGCGGCTGGGGCTCGAGTACCTCGACACCGGGGCCATGTACCGGGCGATCACGTTCGCCGCCCTCCGCCGTGGCATCGACCCGGCCGACCTGGAACCGGTCGAGCACCTGGCGCGCACGGTCGACCTCGAGGTCAGCACCACGCAGGTGCGGGTCGACGGCGTCGACGCGACCATCGAGATCCGGGGCCCCGAGGTGTCGCGAGCGGTGTCGCTGGTCGCGGCCAACCCGGGGGTGCGCACCGAGATGGTGCGCCGGCAGCGCGAGTGGGCCACCGAGCGGGGCGGCGGGGTGCTCGAGGGACGCGACATCGGCTCGGTCGTGTTCCCCGACGCCGCACTCAAGGTGTACCTGACCGCACGGCCCGAGGTGCGGGCCGAGCGGCGCGCCGCCGAGGTGTCCGACCTCGACTACGAGACGGTCGCCGCCGACATGGCCCGCCGCGACGCCCTCGACCAGGGCCGTGACACGGCGCCGTTGCGGCTGGCCGACGGGGCGTTCGAGCTCGACACCAGCGACATGTCGGTCGACGAGATCGTCGCCGACCTGGCCCGGAGGATCGACGATGTCTGACCAGGACGCCTCACCCACCGTGGACGAGCCCGCCGGCGGGGGCCGCGCCCACGCCCGTGGGCGCGTCGACGTCGTGCGGGCCGAGGCGGTCGACGTCCACCCGCCGACGACGCTCGAGCGCGGCTCCTACGCCGTGGTGCGCGGCCTCTTCCTGGGCCTCGCCAAGCTCTGGTTCCGCCTCGAGGTCCGGGGCACCGAGAACGTCCCCGCCCACGGCCCGTTCGTGCTGGCGCCCGTGCACCGGTCGAACCTCGACTTCATCCTGGTGGCCACGGTGCGCCGGCCGCGCATGCGGTACATGGGCAAGGCCTCGATCTGGAAGTCGACGCTGCTCGGCAAGTTCGTGTCGATGCTGGGTGCCTTCCCGGTCCACCGGGGCTCGGCCGACCGCGAGGCGCTGCGCACGTGCATGCGGGTGATCGAGAACGGCGAGGCGCTGGTGATGTTCCCCGAGGGCACCCGCCGCTCGGGCGCCACCGTCGAGGACCTGTTCGACGGCCCGGCGTACGTGGCGGCCCGGTCCGGCGTCCCGCTGGTGCCCGTGGGCATCGGCGGCTCCGACCTGGCCATGCCCGTGGGCGCCAAGTTCATCCGCCCGCGCAAGATCGTGCTCGTCGTCGGCGAGCCGATCGTGCCGCCCGTCGGCGACGGGACCGGGCGCGTGCG
>JAFGPU010000110.1 GCA_016936035.1 Acidimicrobiales bacterium | reverse complement strand
TGCGCAAGCTGCTCATCTTGGACGCCGCGGACCAACTCACGGACCTCCGAGTCCCGCCGGTAAACCGCCTGGAGAAGCTGAAAGGCAGTCGCGCCAACACATACAGCATCCGCATCAACGATCAGTGGCGCATCTGCTTTCGATGGACGTCGGCTGGACCCGAAGACGTCGAGATCGTGGACTACCACTGAGAGGAGACGAGATGACGAGCGCACCCACCATGGCCCCGATCCACCCCGGGGAGATCCTGCAGCACGAGTACCTCGCGCCGCAGGGCGTCACCCAGCACCGTGTCGCCGTCGCGATCGGTGTGCCACACGGCGGATCAACGAGATCGTGCACGGCAAGCGAGGGATCACCGCTGACACTGCCCTCCGTCTCGCTCGGTACTTCGGGACGAGCGAGCGGTTCTGGCTGAACCTGCAGAGCCGCTACGAACTCGAGATCGAGCGTGACCGACTCTCAGGGGCTCTCGAGCAGATCGAGCCTCTCGCCGCGCGATAGCTCGGCCCCGGCCCGACCTCCTCGACGAACCGCTCGGACGCGACGAGGGCCGGGGCCTCCGCCCCGGCCCTCGTCGAGCGTCGAGACCGCTCGCCGTCGCTCCACCTAGAGGGCGGCCACCGCCGGGGTGACCAGCGCGATCGCGGCGGCCTTGACCGTCTCCTCGTCGATGGGCGAGCCGTCGGGCGACTCGACCCGCGACTCGGCCATGCCCGCAGGGGTGCACACCCGCACGGCGCCCTCGCCCTCCATCGAGTCCCACTCCCACCAGGCGGCGTCGCCGAGATCGGGCAGCTCGGAGATGTCGTACACCGGGCTGGCGAGCGGCGGGCACTCGCCCGGCAGGCCGTCGGCCGCCACCATCCGCAGCTGCACCTCGACACCGCCGTCGGTCGTCCACTCGCACTCGTCGGCCGTCCACGACAGCTCGTTCTCGGTCACCGACGTGGTGCCGGACTCGCCCTCGCCGAGCGTGCCGCCCAGTGCGCCCTCGACCGCCGCGGCGTCGACCACCTCGCACGGCCCGCCGGCGCCGTCGGAGCCCGACGCGCCGGCCTCGTCCGCCGGGGCGGTGCCCGAGTCGGAGCCCGCTGCGGACTCCGACTCCGACCCGCTCTCGACCTCGCTCGCGTCGGCGTCGTCGTCGTCACCGCCGCACGCGCCCACCACCAGTACCAGCATCGCCGTCACCGCTGCGGTGACCGCGCGCCCGCCTCGCCTGTCTGTTCGCATCGGGCGAGTATGCACGACGGACGGCCGGCCGGACGCGCGGGCCCTCCTAGAGCTCGCCGCGAGCGTGGCGCTGGAACAGCGTGATGCGGTCCTCGCCGACGGCCTCGCGCTTGGCCTGGTCGGTGATGCCCTTGCCCGCCTCGGGCGCCAGGCACAGCACGCCGAGCTTGCCCTCGGCCTCGTTGCGGTGGACCGTGCGGGCGGCCTCGCCCACCTGCTCGAGCGGGTAGACCGCCGACATGACGGGCTGGATGGCGCCCTTGTCGATGAGGCGGTTCATCTCCCACGCCTCCTGGTAGTTGGCGAAGTGGCTCGAGACGATGCTCTTGAGCTTCATCCACAGGTGGCGGTTGTCGTACTCGATCATGAAGCCGCTGGTGGCGGCACAGGTGACGATGGTGCCGCCCCGCTTGGTGATGAACACCGAGGCCCCCATGGTCTGCCGGCCCGGGTGCTCGAACACGATGTCGGGGTCCTCGCCGACGAGTGACCGCACCTTCTTGCCGAGGCGGCGCCACTCGCGCTCGTCCTGGGTGTGCTCGTCGGCCCAGAACTTGTAGCCCTCGGCCTTGCGGTCGACGACGTGCTCGCAGCCCATGGCGTTGAGCAGCCGGGCCCGGTCGTCGCTCGACACGACGCCGATCGGGGTGCCGCCGCCGTTGAGCACCAGCTGGGTGGCGTAGGCGCCGATGCCGCCGGTCGCGCCCCAGATGAACACGTTGTCGCCCTGCTTCATGCGGGCGGCGTGCTTGCCCACCAGCATGCGGTAGCTGGTCGAGGCGCACAGCCCGTTGACCGCCGCCTCCTCCCAGGTGAGGTGGGCGGGCTTGGGCATGAGCTGGTTGGCCTTGACGATCGACAGGTCGGCGAGACCGCCGAAGTTGGACTCGAAGCCCCAGATGCGCTGGTTGGCGGCCAGCATCGAGTCGTCGTGCGCGGACGGGTCCTGGTCGTCGACGTAGTTGCAGTGCACGCTCACCCGGTCGCCCGGCTTCCAGTTGCGCACCGCCGAGCCCACCCGCAGCACGACACCAGAGGCGTCGGAGCCGACGACGTGGAAGTCCTGCTTGTGCCGGGAGGCCCAGGCCGACTCGCGCGCCAGACGGTCGAGGAAGCCGAAGGTCGACAGGGGCTCGAAGATCGACGTCCACACCGTGTTGAAGTTGATGGAGCTGGCCATGACGGCCAGGTAGACCTCGTCGGGCGCCAGCTCGGGCGTGGGCACCTCGCTGACGTGCAGCGACTTGCGCGGGTCCTTGTCTTCGGAGGGCACGCCCTGCCACATGTCCTGCTCGGCGCGCAGCACATGTGCCGCCCGGTAGCTCTCGGGGATGGGGAGCGCCGCGATCTCGTCGCCGGATGCGCCCCCCTCGATGGCCTCGAGGATCTGCTGCATGGAGGGCAACGTAGTAGGCGCCGCCGATCCCGCTCCACCAGCGGCCGGCGGGACACCCGACGCGCGCGGCGAGCGCCGGTCAGGCGGCGGCGTCGGGGCGCTCGGCGGGCACGTCGGTCGGCTCCTTGAGCACCGGCAGCCCCTCGCCGCTCGGCAGCTCCTGGCCGGGCATGGGGGCGAAGCGCGCCAGCGTGGTGCTGAGGCGGTCGGTGAACTCGGCGGCGGCCGCCTCGTTGAAGTGCACGCCGTCGGGGCGGCGGTTCCTGTCGTCGGGCTTGGACGCAACCCAGCCGGCCAGGTCGACCACGCCCACCCGCGGGTAGCGGGACGCGACCTCGACGATGATCTCGTTGAGGCGTTCCATGCGGGCCGGGTCGCTCTCGGGCGCAGCGGCGTCGGGCGACCGACCGTTGAGGCGTCCGACCTCGACGTGGGGGCTGGTGGCGATCGCGACCACACGGGTGTGCTCGAGCAGCATCTCGACGTTGGTGGCCAGGTTGGACTCGATGAGGGCGTCGATCTCGGGGTCGCCGATGACACCGAACGCGTCGAGGGCGTCCGGCCGCATCTCGTAGACCTCCCAGGGCCCGAACTGCAGGTAGGCGATGTCGATCTCGCCCTGGGCGGCCTGGTCGCGCCAGCGCTGCTGCCAGTCGGCGCAGTGGTCCGGGGTGCGGAACTCGCGCCCGTCGGACCGGATGGTGGCGGGGCTCATGATCGAGCACCCGAGGGCGGCGGAGCCCCGCACGGTGCGCACGGCGTCGTGGTCGTCGTCCCACTGCGTCATCGACAGGCCGGTCACCAGGCCGGTCGAGTCGCCGAACGTGCCGACCGTCGGGGCCTCGCCGGGGGCTGCCAGCGTCTCGGCCAGGTAGTTGTCGAACTCGCCGGAGGCCTCGTCGAGCGTGACCTCGTCGTCCGCGGTGCTGATGCTCGGCGCGGCGAAGCCGGCGACGAGGGCGACGCACACGAGGCCCGCCGCGGCCGGCACCAGCACCCGCGGCCGGAACCGCACGCCTCTGCGGACCGGCTCCTCGACGAGCCGGTAGGAGACGGCCGCCAGGATGATCGACAGCACGGTGCCCACGATCAGCCGTTGCCCCCCGGACAGTCCGGTCTCCGAGCGCAGCCACACGAAGACGGGCCAGTGGAACAGGTAGGCGCCGTAGGACATGACGCCGAGCGCCACCAGCGGCCGCCAGGCCAGGAACCGTCGCACGGGGCCGTCCTCCTCGACCGCGGCGAGCACCACGCCCGAGGTGACCAGCGCGTAGGCGATGAG
>JAFGPU010000534.1 GCA_016936035.1 Acidimicrobiales bacterium | reverse complement strand
CGCCGACTTGGCCTTCGACCGGGCCATCCGCTCGGACTTGCCCTCGGCCACCAGCGAGTCGAAGACCTCCTGGTCGATCTGCGGCTCACCCTCGATCTCCATCTCGGCCAGCGTGGGCTTGGGGCGGCCGGCGGCCGGCGCCCCGGCGGCGGGCGCCGCGGCCGGGGCCTGCGACGCCTGCTGCTGCTCGATGGCCTGCTGCTCGGCCGCGGCGGCGGCCGCGTCGAGCTCCTGGTTCTTCTTGGTGATCGCCTCGGCGACCTCGGCCGCGGTCTCGGCGCCCTCCTCGAGCGGGGGCGGCGGCGGCACCGTGTCGGCCCACTCGCGCAGCCGGTCCATCTCGTGCAGCAGCCCGGTGATCGTGTACTCGGTGTACTCGAACTCGGGGCTCCACCACAGCGCGTCGAAGGGGCAGACCTCGACGCAGATGCCGCAGTACATGCACAGGGCGAAGTCGATCGCGAACCGGTCGAGCACGTTGCGGGTGCGGGCCCGGCCACCCTCCTTGGCGGGGGGCACCGTCTCCTTGTGGGAGTCGATGTAGATGCACCAGTCCGGGCACTCGCGGGCGCACAGCATGCAGACCGTGCAGTTCTCGTCCATCAGGGCGATCACGCCCCGCGTACGCGGCGGCAGGTCGGGCTTGACCTTCGGGTACATCTGGGTCGACGGCGTCTTGAACAGGTGCTTGACCGTGACACCGAGGCCCTTGAGCAGGCCCACGCCGAACGGCGACCGCTTGTCCGGGTCGACCGTGCGGTCGCGCTGGTCAGTGGCGGATGTGCTCACTCAGGCCACCTTTCCGATCGCGACGACGGCGATGTTGACGAGGGAGAGCGGGATGAAGATGAGCCAGGACATGCGCTGCAGCTGGTCCTCGCGCAGCCGGGGGTAGGCCACGCGCAGCCAGACGATCACGAACACCAGCGCCATGATCTTGCCGACCGTGACGCCGACACCCAGCAGGCCGCCCCAGAAGCCGCAGTCGAACAGCCCGCCGGCGCCTTCGCAGCCGGGCAGCGGGACGCCCGGCAGGATCTGCCAACCGCCCAGGTACAGCACGACCATCAGGGCGGACATCGAGATCATGCCCGCGTACTCGGTGAGCAGGAACATCGCGAACTTGATGCCCGTGTACTCGGTCATGTAGCCGAACACGAGCTCGGAGTCGGCGATGGGCATGTCGAAGGGCGGACGCGACAGCTCGGCCAGCGCGGCCACGAAGAAGATGCCGAAGCCCAGCAGCTGGGGCACGACGTACCAGAGGTTGATGTCGGTGCCCGGGATCATGAAGCCGGCCTGGGCCTCGACGATGCTGACCAGCGACAGCGAGCCGGCCTGCAGCGCGACGGCGGCGGCGGCCAGGATCAACGGCAGCTCGTAGGCGATCAGCTGGGCCGCGGCGCGGATGCCGCCGAACAGCGAGAACTTGTTGGCCGAGCCCCACCCGGCCATCAGGATCCCGATGACCGAGACCGAGCTGATCGCCAGCGCGTAGAACAGCCCGAGCTCGAGGTCCTCGACCCACACGCCGGGCCCCAGCGGCAACACGAAGAACACCAGGATGGCCGGCACCAGCGCCACGCCCGGGGCGATCGCGAACGCCCAGCGGTCGGCGGCCCGCGGGACCACCTCCTCCTTCTGGACGAACTTGATGCCGTCCGCGACCAGCTGCAGCGAGCCGAACGGCCCCGCCGCCACCGGCCCGCGGCGGTCCTGCAGCCGCCCCATGGCCTTGTGCTCCAGGTACCCGCCGACCAGGGGCAGCGTGAACGCCAGCGCGATCGTCACCAGGATCTTCAGCACGACCGACACCCAGAAGTTGTCCAGGGTCAGGATCGACGCCGACTGGCCGATCGTCGTCGGCAGCGAAGCGAGAGCGGTGAGCACCTGTGCGTCCTAACCGTTATCGGTCGACACGAGCCGCGACCGCGTCGCAGGCGGCGGTCGAGAGCGCGATCTGAAGCATGGTGGTCATCATCTGCCTGCTCAACACGGGGTTCGCTCCTTCGCTCAACGGTCGACGTCGCCGACGACGAAGAAGACGGACCCGAGGATCGAGATGGCGTCGGGCATGAGGGCGCCCCGCAGCAGGTACGGCAGCACCTGCACGTTCGAGAACGAGGCGGTGCGCATCTTCATGCGCCAGGGGTTCTTGGACCCGTCGGACTGCAGGAAGTAGCCGAGCTGGCCCAGCGGGTTCTCGGTGCGCACGTAGGTGAAGCCCTCGGGCGCCTTGAGGATCTTGGGCAGCTTCTGGTTGACGGGCCCGGCGGGGACGTGGTCGTGGATCTGGTCGATCATGTCCAGCGACGCCTCGATGCGGCCCAGCAGGACCGCGAAGCGATCGAAGCTGTCGCCGTTGTCGCCCACGGGCACGTGGACGTCGATGTCGCCGTACTTGAGGTAGGGCTCGGTGACACGCGAGTCCTCGGGCACGCCGGTCGCGTGCAGCGTGGGCCCGGTCACGCCGTAGGCCAGCGCCACCTCGGGCGGTAGCGGCCCGACACCCTTGGTGCGGCCCTGGAAGATCTCGTTGCCCAGGATCAGGTCGACGTAGTCCTGCAGGCGCGCGCGGACCTTGGGGACCAGCGCCGCCGACTGCTGCAGGAACCCCTTGGGCAGGTCGTTCTTGATCCCGCCCGCCTGGTTGTAGGTGAAGTGCAGCCGCCCGCCGGTGGCCGACTCGAGCAGGTACTGGATGTCCTCGCGCTCGCGGAACGCGTAGAACATCGGCGTGATGGCGCCCAGCTCGATCGCGTAGGAGCCGACGAACATCAGGTGGTTGAGGATGCGCCCCCACTCGGCCAGCAGCATCCGGATCCACTGGGCCCGGTCGGGCACCTCCATCTCGAGCATCCGCTCGACGGCCAGGGCGACCCCGAGCTCGTTGTTGAAGCCGCTGAGCCAGTCGTGGCGGTTCGTCAGCGCCATGATCTGGCGGTAGTCGCGGTGCTCGGCCAGCTTCTCGAAGCCGCGGTGCATGTACCCGATGACCGGGTGGGCGTCGCGGATCCGTTCGCCGTCCATGTCGAGCACGATGCGCAGCACGCCGTGCGTGGCGGGGTGCGCCGGCCCGATGGACAGGCTCATCTCGGCGGTCTCGAAGTCCCCGTCGCCGCGGATCTCGAGCACCAGGTCCTCGCCCGGCGCGGTGGACGGGCTGACCTGCTCGGTGACGTCGAGGTCGCTCACTGCTCGTCCTTGCGTGCCTGGTCGTCGGCCGCGACCTCGTCGTCGGCCTCGGCCGGCGGGGGCGTGCCCTCGGGCACGACCGGCCCGTCCTCGTCGCCGTCCCCGTCGCCCTCCGTCGACGTCTGCTCGGCCGCCTTCTCGGCGCGCGCCTCGGCCTGCGCCTTGCGGACCTCCTCGGCACGGGCGGCGGCGGCCTCGGCCTCCTCGTCGACCTCTGCCGCGACGTGGTCGGCCTCCGACGGCCCGGGGGTGCCCTCGGCGGCCGCTTGGGCCTGGTCGCCGGTGGCCGGGGCGGTCGACTGGGTGTCGTCGCCCTGCGACGCGTCGCCCTGCGACGCGTCGCCCGCCGCGGGGGCGCTGGCGGTCCCGCCGCCGGCCGCGCGCTGCTTCTTGACGAAGGCCGCCTTGGCCTTGGAGCGGGCGATGCGCTCGCTCTTGCCCTCGGCGATCAGGCGGTCGTAGGTCTCCTGGTCGAGCTCGACCTCGGGCGGCGCGTCGGCCTTCGCGACGGGCTCGCCCACCTGGGCGGCCGCCGCCTCGGCGTCGACCTCGGGCTCGGGCTTGGGGTTGGCGGCCTTGGACTGGCCCGCCATCAGCTCGTCGAGGACCGACGGTCCGGGGGCCTCCCCGGGGCCGGGGACACGGACGATGACGTTGCCGTCCTCGTCGGTCTCGGCCGGCTCCTTGACCCCCGGCCACGGCTTGGCGGCGCGGGAGGCGAGGTAGAAGTCCTTGCGCAGCGGCCAGCCCTCGAAGTTCTCGACGCAGAGGATGCGCGGGGCGAGCCCGGGATGGTCGGTGAACTCGATCCCGAACATGTCCCAGGTCTCGCGCTCCATCCAGTTGGCGCCCGGGAACACCGGCACGATCGAGGGCAGCACGGGGACGTCGCGGCCCCCGTCGCAGCGCACGCGCAGCAGGATCCGCCGTCCCCGCGAGGTCGAGTACAGGATCGCGACGACGTCGAAGCCGTCCTCGCCCGCGTCGACGCCGAAGAGGCTGTCGAACATGTCGTAGGCGAGCAGGTCCTCGTCTCGGCACAGCGTGACCGCGTCGACCCAGGACGTCGGGGCGACGTCGACGGTGAAGGTGCCGTACTCCTCGGTGGTGGCCAGCACGCCGTCGCCGAGGCGACGGCGCAGGAAGGCTTCCGTCTCGACGGCGTCGAGCGCGTCGTCGGACCGGCCCAGGACCGGGTAGGCCATCGGGTCAGCCCTCCGCCGCGGTCATGGCGGCGCCCGTCCGGGGCGCGCCGGGGACCTCGATGCCGGACAGCTCGTCGTCGGCCGGCACCGTGGCGCCGTCCTGGCCGAGGATGATCGGCCGGCGCGAGCGGTACCGCTCGGGCAGCGATTCCTGCTGGATCATGTCCTGCAGGGCGATGATGCCGTCGAGCAGTGCCTCCGGGCGGGGCGGGCAGCCGGGGACGTAGACGTCGACGGGGATGATCTGGTCGACGCCCTTGGTGACGGAGTACGAGTCCCAGTAGGGGCCGCCGCAGTTGGAGCAGGAGCCGAACGAGATCACGTACTTCGGCTCCGGCATCTCCGCGTAGAGCCGCTGGATGGCCGGGGCCATCTTGTCGGTGAGGGT
>JAFGPU010000533.1 GCA_016936035.1 Acidimicrobiales bacterium | reverse complement strand
GGTCGACAGGTCCATCACCGTGTCGGCGCCCCACCGCGTGGCCCAGGTGAGCTTGTCGACCTCGTCGGCCGCGGACGACGTGACCGCGGACGTGCCGATGTTGGCGTTGATCTTGGTGAGGAAGCGGGTGCCGATGATCATCGGCTCGGTCTCGGGGTGGTTGACGTTGGACGGGATGATGGCCCGGCCGCGGGCCACCTCGTCGCGCACGAACGCCGGGTCCATCCCCTCGCGCAGGGCCACGAACTCCATCTCGGGGGTGATGTCGCCCCGGCGGGCGTAGTGCAGCTGGGTCACGGTGCGACCGGGGGCGGCCCGCAGCCGGGGGCGGTCGGCGCCCGGGCCGGGGAACGGCTCGGCGCCCGACTCGCCGGCCCGGTACGAGGCCCGCCCGTCGTCGCGCAGGGTGGCCACCCGGCCGTCGTAGTGCTCGACGTCCGCGCGCTCGTGGATCCACGCCGAGCGGACCGGGTCGAGGCCCACGTAGGGGTCGCCGCCCGGGCCGCTGGTGTCGTAGAGGCGCACGGGCTCGTTGGGTGGGTCGAGGACGACCTCGCAGAACGGGACGCGCACGTCGGCGCGCGCGCCCGCCACGTAGGTCTTGCGGCGGATGCCCATGGCAGCATCACTCCCTTCGCCGGCATTACCCGGATCAGGTTCGGCGGTCGGCGCCTGGTGCGCCCTCTCAGCCCGGTCGCCCGAGCTCCCGCGTGGTTTCGGTTGCCCGCCACCGTAGCGGGCCGGTCGGCCGTCGCGTCTGAACCAGGCGGGGCGAAACCCGCTGGGCGCAGGAGCGCCGCTGCCGGTAGAACTGCCGGGTGACCTCGGCGGAGCGCACCCTGACCGACCTCTCTGCTGCCGCCGCCACGCCGTTCGCCCGGCAGATGGCGCTGACGGCGGACGGCGACCGGCCGGGGCGCTACCGGGTCGACGTCGACGAGCGCTGGAACTGCCCGATCGTCCCCCAGGGCGGCGTGATGGCGGCACTGGCCACCACCGCGATGGCGGCCGAGCTCGATCACCCCGACCAGCAGCTGCGAACGCTCACCACGGTGTTCGCCGCCCAGGTGCCGGCAGGTCCCGTGACGATCGACGTGTCGGTGCTGCGGCGGGGACGCACCATGTCACAGGCCATGGCCACCGCCCGTCCCGCGGGGGCTGACGACGGCGCGCCCGGCCACACCACCGTCGCCGTGTTCGGTGCGACCCGGGGCGGCTTCGAGTTCACCGACGTGGCCATGCCCGACGTCCCGCCTCCCGAGGACTGCCCGTCGTTCCGCGACCCGCTTCCCCCGGAGGTGGCCGACGACTTCCCGGACCGTCCCCCGTTCGCGTTCTGGGAGCACGTCGAGGGCCGACCCGCGCTCGGCAACGCCCCGTGGGACGACTACGTGCCGTCGGCATCGGACTGCGCCAGCTGGTACCGCTTCGACCAGCCGCCGATGCGCCCCGACGGCACGCTCGACCCGCTGGCGGTGATCGCCCTGTGCGACCTGATGCCGTCGTCGGTGGGCCAGCGCATGGGCCCCGGCGCGCGCACGTGGTACCCGCCCAGCGCCGACCTGACCGTCCACCTGTTCGAGGACGCCCGCTCCGAGTGGCTGCTCGCGCACCTGCGTGCCCGGCGGGCGACCGAGGGCTACGCCTCTGTCGAGGCTGCGCTGTGGGATCCCACGGGCCCCACCCTGGTGGCGCACGCCACGCAGGTGATGTTCCTGTCGTTCCCCGACGGCCCGCCCACCGGCGACGACCGCCTCCCCCTCGACCAGCGGGGCGCGCCGCCGCGCTGAGCGGGCTCCAGCCGCCGGCCGGTGGCAGACTGGTCCGACGATGGCGCAGCTGACGCTGGGGAGCATCAACCTGCACATGGGGCGCGGCACGGGCGGTCACGCCGCGCCGTTCTACGACGTGGTCACCGCCTGCAAGGAGATCGACACCGACGTCCTGATGGTGCAGGAGGCGTGGGTGCCGGACGACGACGAGGGCGACATCCTCGCCGTGGCCTCGGCGCTCGGCTACACGGTGGCGGGCACGTTCGCCGTGGCCCGGGCCGAGTGCCACGAGCAGGTGCGGTTGATCGCCCGCGAGGGCGACGACGGTCGGGGCGACTGGGCCATCGCGGTGCTCTCGCGCCTGCCGGTGCGGCAGGCCGAGGTGGTGCCTGTCGGCCCCCAGCTGCGCCGCGACCCGGGGCGGCGGGCGATCGTGCGGGCCACGGTCGACGTCGACGGGTCGCCGTTCTCGGTCGCCACCACCCACCTGCCCCTGCTCAAGGACCCGGTGTGGCGGCTGGCGCCGGCCATCCGCGCCGCGCTGCCACCCGCGGGGCAGCCCGGGGCGTTCGCCGGCGACATGAACATGTGGGGCTGGTGCGCCGAGCGGCTGGTCGGCCCCGGGTGGCGCCGCATCGTGCGGGGCCGCACCTACCCCGCCCACCGCCCGCACAGCCAGACCGACCACATCCTCGTGAACGGCCGGGTCGAGGTCGTCACGTCCGAGGTGGTGCCCCAGGTCATGTCCGACCACCGCCCGGTGCGCGCCCACCTGCGCTTCTGACCGCGACCCGGGCCAACCCCGGTCGGGGCGGGTACACCTGCGCCATGCCTTCGCTCGACACGCACGAGGCGCCGCGGCGGGCCGGGCCGACCCCCCCGACGCCTGCGACCGAGCCGCCGCGCCCCGCCGGCGACCAGGTGCGCCGGCGGCTCCTCGCCCAGGGGCGCCGCCGAGCCACCGGCCTGCTGGTCGTGGTGGCCGGCGCGTTCGTCGGATTGCAGGTGTGGGGCAGCGACGCCACCTGGGTGGGCTACGTCGAGTCCATGGTCGAGGCCGGCATGGTCGGCGGGCTGGCCGACTGGTTCGCGGTCACCGCGCTGTTCCGCCACCCGCTCCACATCCCCATCCCCCACACGGCGATCATCGTCGAGCGCAAGGACCAGTTCGGCGAGACGCTCGGCGACTTCGTGCAGACCAGCTTCCTCACCCCCGACATCATCGCCGAGCGGGTGCGGGCCGCCGGGGTGGTGCCCCGCCTCGCGGCGTGGATGTCCGAGCCCGACAACGCCGCTCGACTCGCGCGCCACGCCGCGGATGCCGCCGTCACGGCCGCCGACCTGCTGCGCGACGACGAGGTGCACCAGGCCCTGGAGGAGGTGGCCCGCCGCCGCATCGAGACGACGCCCCTTGCCCCGCTCGCCGGCCGGGCCCTGCAGGTCATGACCGAGGACGGCCGCCACCACGACCTGCTCGACGTGATGCTGCGATCCATCGACCGGTTCCTCACCGAGAACCGCGAGAGCCTGCGCGCCCGCTTCGGCACCGAGTCGCCCTGGTGGCTGCCCGAGGCCGCCGAGGACCGCATCTTCGAGCGGCTGCTCGACGGCGCCCGCAACGTGCTCGGCGAGGTGGCCCACGACCCGCGGCACGAGCTGCGGGTCGACGTCGATGCGCGGCTGCGCCGCCTCGCGGACGAGCTGCGCTCGTCGCCCGCCATGCTCGAGCGGGGCGAGGAGATGAAGCGCGAGCTGCTCGCCCAGCCCGAGCTGCGGGCGTGGGTGACCACGATGTGGACCGACGTCAAGGCCGGACTGCGCAGCCAGGCGGCCGACCCCGACTCGGAGCTGCGCCGCCGGTTGGTCGAGACCATCACCGCCCTCGGCCACCGGTTGGGCGACGACCCGGCGCTGGCCGCCCGGGTCGAGGAGGGCATCGAGACCGGGGTGCGCTACATCGCGGAGCAGTTCAGCGACGAGATCGGCACGATGGTCAGCGG
>JAFGPU010000532.1 GCA_016936035.1 Acidimicrobiales bacterium | reverse complement strand
TCGAGCGGAGCGATGAGGCCACGCTCGCACAGCTTGGCGATGGAGCCGTACAGCGTGCCCGGCCCCAGCCGCATGCCCGACTGCTCCTCGATGTCGGCGAGCATGGCATGGCCGTGCCGGGGGCCGGCCGCCAGCGACAGCAGCACCAGCACGCCTGGTTCTCCGAACCGGCCCAGACCGTGTCGGTCCTTCCGCTGCCTGCTCACGCCAGGTACTCCGTCATACGTAGCAACGTACAACGGAGCACGGGGCGCCGCCAGGCGTTTCCGGCGACGACTCGGCGCATCGGGGCACCGCGTCAGTGTGGCGCTTCGGCCGAGCTCCCGACGGTGGTGAAGAACTCGAGCAGCTCCGACGCCAGCGGTGCCGGCTGCACCGCGTGGGTCTGGTCGGCGAGCACGCGGTGGACGGCGCCGGGGATCGCGGCGGCGACCGCCTCTGCCGCCCGTCGGATCCACCCGGGGCTCCGGCCGAGGGTCTCGCACACCGCCTCGCGCCAGGCGGCCCGGCGGCGTGCCGGGGACAGGTCGGCGGTCCGGATCAGGACAGCCATGACGCACCCGGGGTCATCGACCGTGCACAGTACCGCCGGCGTTCCGCGTGGCGGCCGCGGCCCGCCCGGCCGCCTGCGTCAGGTCTCCACCGCGTCGGCGGCGGCCCGCAGCGCGGCGAGGATGCCCTGGTAGCCGGTGCAGCGACAGAGGTTGCCCGAGACCGCCTCGCGGATCTGGTCGTCGGTCGGGTCGGGGTTGTCCCGCAGGAACGCCTCGGCCGTCACCACGAAGCCCGGCGTGCAGAACCCGCACTGGAGCCCGTGATGGTCCCGGAACGCCTGTTGCACCGGTGACAGGCTGCCGTCGGGGCCGTCCAGGCCCTCGATCGTCGTGACGTCGTGGCCGTCGGCCTGGACGGCGAACACCAGGCACGAGCGGACCGCGTCGCCGTCGAGCAGCACGGTGCAGGCGCCGCACACCCCGTGCTCGCAGCCCAGGTGGGTGCCGGTCAGCCCGCAGCGCTCGCGCAGGAAGTCGGCGAGCGTCAGCCGGGGCGGGACGGTGCTGCGGGTGACCGCCTCGTTGACCCGCAGCTCGATCTCGATCTCACCCATGTCGGGCCTCCTCACTGGCTGCACGCCACGCGTCCGCGACCATCGCGGCGCCGACGCGGCGGCGGTACGCCGAGGACCCGTGCAGGTCCGACGGCACGGAATCGAGAGACGCCACGGCGACCTGCCCGAGCTCGTCGGCGTCGACGTCGTCGACGGCCGCACCGCCCAGCGCCGCCTCGGCGGGATCCGACCGCTGGGCCGACGGGCCAAGCCCGAACAGCGCGATCGTGCCGCGCCGGACGCGGTCGTCGCCGTCGAGCTCGACGGCAACCGCAGCGCCGGCGATGGCGAAGTCGCCGTGGCGGCGGGCGAACTCGCGGATGGCGAAGCCGCAGCGGCCGCTCCACACCGGAAACCTCACCGCCGTCAGCAGCTCGTCGTCGCCCACGGCCGTCGACCACAGGCCGGTGAAGAAGTCGGGGCTCGCCACCGTCCGCCGTCCCGTCGGGGACAGCACCTCCATCTCGGCGTCGAGCGCCAGGGCGACGGCGGGGTACTCGGCGGCGGCGTCGGCATGGGCGAGCGAGCCGCCCACCGTGCCCCGGTTGCGGATCTGCACGTGCCCGATGAGCGGCGTCGCCCGGGCGAGCAGCGGAACGGCGTCCGCAGCGACCTCGGAACGCTCGACGGCCGACTGGGTGGTGGTGGCGCCGACGCGCAGGCTGTCGCCCACCCGCTCGATGCCCCGCAGGTTCTCGACCCGGCCGAGATCGACGAGGTGCTCGAACACGGCGAGGCGCAGCGCGAGCATCGGCACGAGGCTCTGGCCCCCAGCGATCAGCTTGGCGGTGTCCCCCAGCTCGGCGAGCAGCGCCACCGCCTCCTCGGCGGTCGTCGGGGCGTGGTAGTCGAACGGCGCCGGCTTCATCGGGCGCCCTCGATCAGCTCGACGATGGTCGCGGGCGTGAGCGGCAACCGGGTGATCTCCACCCCGAACGGGGCCAGGGCGTCGGCGACGGCGTTGACGACCGCGGGCGGCGCGCCGATGGCCCCGCCCTCGCCGACACCCTTGAAGCCCCCGGGCCCGGGGCCGGGCGTCTCGACGTGGCCGTACTCGATCGCCGGCACCTCTGTGGCCGTCGGCAGCAGGTAGTCCATGAACGTGGTGGTCAACGGGTTCCCGTCCTCGTCGTAGGCCAGGTGCTCGAACAGCGCCCCGCCGATGCCCTGCACGGTCCCGCCGGCGATCTGGCCCTCGACGACGCTCGGGTTGATCATCGGCCCGCAGTCCTCGCTGACGATGTAGCGCAGCAACCGGACGGCGCCCGTGGTCACGTCGACCTCGCACGTGCAGACGTGGGTGGCGTTGGCCCAGATCATGGGGTTGCGGGCGTGGTGGCGGCCGCTCGCCTCGAGGCCGGCGGGGAC
The DNA here is from genome assembly GCA_016936035.1 of Acidimicrobiales bacterium. Lineage (GTDB taxonomy): Bacteria > Actinomycetota > Acidimicrobiia > Acidimicrobiales > VFJN01 > ZC4RG19. The sequence goes on along the minus strand of JAFGPU010000532.1, from coordinate 3,779 downwards.
GCCATCGGGCAGCTTGGCCGGCGCGAAGTACGCGACATCGGCGATCTTTGCGAGCGGCACCGCGGCCGCGGGCGTGCCGCGCACCTGCGCCCGGCTCTCGCCGAGCTCGATGTCGTCGGGCGACGCCTCCAGCAGGTGGGCGGCGATCGCGACGATGCGCTCTCGCAGCACCCCGGCGGTCTCGGCCACCGCGCCGGCGAGCATCGACCCGCTGCGGCTTCCGCCGGTGCCGGCGCCGAAGGGCGTCACGGCGGTGTCACCCTGCACGGTGCGGACGTCCGCGAGGTCGACGCCGAGGGCGTCGGCGGTGAGCTGCACGACAGCGGTCTCGAGGCTGTTGCCGGTGGAGCCGCCGGACACGTACACGTTGACGGTGCCGGTCGGCTCGATCCGGATGGTGGCGCCCTCGGTGCCGTAGTAGGCCATGCCCGTGGTCGTCGGCTCGACGTAGGTGCAGGTGCCGACGCCGAGGTGGCGGCCGTGCTCGCGGGCCTCGGCCTGCTGGCGGCGGAAGGCGTCGTAGTCGAGCATCGCCAGCGCCTGCTCGAAGGTCTCCGCGGGCGAGATGTCGCTGTAGGGCATGCCGTTGGGGTTCGTGCAGGGCAGCTCGTCGCGGCGCAGCAGGTTGCGGCGGCGCACCTCGGCCGGATCGATCCCCATCCGGCGGGCGGCGATGTCGAGCAGCACCTCGCGGGCCACCGATTCGAACTGCCAAGGTCCCCGGTAGGCGGTTCGGCCCGAGGTGTTCGAGAACACCGACGTGGTGCGGAACCCGGCGCGCGGCACCCGGTAGGGGCCGGGGAACAACATGCCGACCGCGGCGGCGGTCCCGACCGGCCAGGGCGTCGGGTAGGCGCCGACGTCCTGGGTGTGGTCGATGTAGGCCCCGACGACGCGCCCGTCGCCGTCGAAGCCCATCCGCAGGTCGCCGTGCTCGTGGCGGGACATGCCGGCCGCCATCAGGTTCTCGCGCCGGTCCTCGATCCACTTGACCGGGGCGGGGAGCAGTCGGGCCGCGAGCGCGACGCACATGTCCTCGCGCATCGGCAGCACCTTCTGCCCGAAGGCGCCGCCGGTGTCGCGCATGATCACCCGCACCTGGTGCTCGGCGACGCCAAGGAGGCGGGCGAGGAACATCCGCACCTCGTGCGGGGCCTGGGTGGCCGCCCACACGGTCAGCTCCTCGCCGGACCACTCGACGATGATCCCCCGGGTCTCCAGCGGGACCGGCGCGTAGGCCTGCTGGTGGATCGTCACCGAGACGTCGTGGGCGGCCGAGGCGAACACCGCCGCCAGGTCGTCCGGGCAGGGCGCCCCCAGCGACCCCGCGACGTTGCCCGCGTAGCGCTCGTGCACCAGGGCGTCCGCCTGCGGGCCGTCGTGGTAGTCGACGAGCGCGGGCAGGGGGTCGTAGTCGACGTCGACCAGCTCGACCGCGTCCTCGGCGACGTAGCGGTCGCTCGCCACCACCAGGGCGACCGGATCGCCGACGAAGCGCGCCTCGCCCTCGGCCAGCGGCGGGCGGGGCGTGTCCGGGACGTCCTTGCCCATCGACGTGTACCACGCCTCGTGCACGCCGGGGTTGAGGTCGGCGGCGGTGAAGACGGCGTGGACGCCGGGGAGCGCGAGTGCCTCGGTGGCGTCGACGGCACCGAGGCGGGCCCGGGCGAAAGGGCTGCGCACGAAGCACGCGTGCAGCATCCTCGGGCGCACGACGTCGTCGACGAAGGTGCCGCGCCCGCGCAGCAGGCGGGGGTCTTCGACGCGGTGGACGCGACTGCCCGTGTAGCGGCCCGCAGCACCGTCGAGGCCGGCAGTCGCCGGGGTCACGGCGTGGTGGCGGTGAGGCCGCCGTCGATCGGGATGACGGCACCGGTGAGGAAGGGGGCGCGATCCGAGGCGAGGAAGCTGGCCAGCTCGGCGACCTCCTCGGGCTCACCGGCGCGACCCATGGGCGCACCTTCGACGAGGTGCGGGAACTTCTCGATCGCCTCACGCCCGCCGGACAGCTCGGTGACGGTCAGGCCGGGGCAGATGGCGTTGGCCCGGATGCCCTTGCGCCCGTACTCGACGGCCGCCTGCTTGGTGAACGAGATCACGCCCGCCTTGGAGGCGCAGTAGACGCTGGTCGGCATCTTCGTGCCGTTCATGCCGCCGGTCGAGGACCAGTTGAGGATGACGCCGCCGCCGGAGGGCACCATCGTGTTGATGGCGTGCTTGGTGCCGAGCATCACGCCCAGCAGGTTCACCGACATGATGCGGTGGAACTCCTCGACGGTGGCGTCGCCGAGCCGCCCGCCGCTGCCGATCCCGGCGACGTTGAGGACGGCATCGACCGTGCCGAACGCGTCGAGCGCCGCCGCGAACATCGCCTCGACGTCGGCCTCCTGGGACACGTCGGCGTGGAACGGGACGAAGGCGTCGCCGAGCTCCTCCGCCGTCTCCTTCTCGCGCCCGCTGACGTCGGCGCCGAGCACCCTCGCCCCCTCGCGCACGAACGCCCGGGCCGAGGCCCGACCCATGCCCGAGCCGGCCCCCGTGATGACCGCGCACTTGCCTTCCAGCTCTGCCATGTGCTCGTTCTACCACCGAGTTGGAACACGTGTTCAACTTTCCCTGGCGGCGGCGCCGTACTAGGCATCGGGGCATGGCCCAGGCCCGCCGCCCGCGCGCTGCGACCGCAGAGAAGCGGGAACGGCTCCTCGATGCGACGGAGGAGATCATGCTGCAGGACGGCTACGCCGCGGTGAGCTCCCGCAGCGTGGCCGCCAAGGTGGGCATCAACGCGCCCCTGGTGCACTACTACTTCCCCACCATCGACGACCTGTTCGTCGCCGTGCTGCGCCGCCGCGCTGACGCCAACGTGGAACGGATGGCCGAGGCCCTCGCATCGGAGGAGCCCCTGCGGGCCTGGTGGCGGCTGGCGTCGCACCCCCGCGGCAGCGCGCTGTTCGTGGAGCTGATCGCCGCCGCGAACCACCGACCGGCGCTGCAGGCCGCCGTGGGCGACTACGCCCGTGAGGTCCGCAGGATGCAGATGGACCGTCTCTCGTCGCTGCTCGGCGAGTACGGGCTCGACCCCGTCGAGCTCCCCCCGGCGCTGGTGGCCGCGGCCGTCCAGGGGCTGGCGTTCGCCCTCGTCGCCGACCAGGTCGCGGGCCACGACACCGCCACCGACGAGGCCCACGCCGGCATGGACCGGCTGCTCGACCGCCTGGAGGCGCGACGTCGTGCCGGGTCCGCGGGGTGACGTCGCCGCTGCGCACGGCACCGCGCGTTGACACCGGCCCGCCCTCAAATTAGAACGGCCGTTAAAGTTTACGTCGGACGACCAGGGGGACCGGGATGTCGATCGCCAACGCCACGGACGTCTACTACGACCCGTACGACGTCGGCATCAACGCCGACCCGTACCCCGTGTACGAGCGCCTCCGGGAGGAGGCGCCGATCTACTACAACGACCGCTACGACTTCTGGGCGCTGTCCCGCCACGACGACGTCCAGAAGGCGCTCGTCAACTGGCAGACCTTCTCGAACACGCGCAGCGACATCCTCGACATCATCAAGGCCGGCATCGATCTGCCGCCGGGCGTCATCCTCTTCGAGGATCCGCCCGTGCACACGATGCACCGCGGCCTCATGTCCCGGGTGTTCACCCCCCGGCGCATGGCGGCGCTCGAGGACCAGATCCGGGCCTACTGCGTCCGCTGCCTCGACCCCCTGGTCGGCGCCGACCGCTTCGACATCATCGCCGAGCTGGCCTCGATGATGCCGATGCG
>JAFGPU010000531.1 GCA_016936035.1 Acidimicrobiales bacterium | reverse complement strand
GCTCGACGGCACCTTCGACCTGGACGGCGAGCTGCCGGTCAACCCCGACGGCGGCCTGAAGTCGTTCGGCCACCCGGTCGGGGCCAGCGGGCTGCGCATGATGTTCGAGGCGTGGCTGCAGCTGCGTCGCGAGGCCCCCGAGGAGCGTCGCATCGCCACGCTCGGCGACCGCACCCTGGCGCTCACCCACAACCTGGGCGGCTACCCCGGCGAGATGGTCAGCTTCGTGTCGATCCTGGGAACCGAACCCTCCGCGTAGCTCGGGACGCCCTGCCGACTACCGTTCACCCGGTGGCGGCAGCACCCGGCGAGTTGCTGGCCTCGGCATACGGGGCGTTCGAGGCGGGCGACTACGACGGCGCGACCGCGGCCGCCACGGCCGCCGTCGCCGAGCACGAGTCCGGCGAGGGCCGGTTCCTGCTCGGTGTCCTCCACATGATCGACGAGCGCTACCTGGAGGCGGCCGGCGAATGGCAGGTGGCCTTCCGCCTGCTGTGCGACGAGGGCGACCCGAAGCGGGCGGCCCGCACCGCCATCGAGCTGGTGCGGCTGTTCGGCGCCGACCTCGGCTACCGCGCGGTGGCGCAGGGGTGGGCCGAACGGGCCCGGGCGCTGCTCGAGCGCGTCGGCCCCTGCGCCGAGTGGGGACACCTCGAGCTGGCCTCGATGGCGTGCGACCGGCCGGACATCGACGACCTGCTCGCCAGCGCCGAGCGGGCCCTGGCGATCGCGGCCGAGCACGGCGACACGGCCCTCGAGGCGCTGGCGCTCGCCGACGGTGGGCTGGCCCTCGTCACGCAGGGACGCACCCGCGAGGGCTTCGCCCGACTCGACATGGCGCTGGCCCGGATCACGGCCGGGGGCGTCGACTGGGACACGGCCGGCGTCTGCTACTGCTCGATGCTCACCGCCTGCGACCGGGCGGCCGACCTGCGCCGGGCCACCGAGTGGGTGGCCATGATGTCCCAGGTCGTCGAGGCGATGAACGGCCGTCCCCGGGTGCTGCACATCCACTGCCGCCTCGCGTACGGGTCGGTGCTGCGCGCCTCGGGCCGCTGGCCCGAGGCCGAGGAGGCGCTGCTCGACGCTCTCGGCCCGCGCCACGCCCCCAACATCGCCCACCGGGCCCTCACCGTCGCCCACCTCGCCGACCTGCGCATCGACCAGGGGCGTGTCGACGAGGCGGCCGAGCTGCTGGCGCCCTACGAGGACTGGGTCACGAGCTGCGCGCCGCTGGCCAGGGTCCACCAGCAGCGCGGCGAGCTGGACATGGCGGCGGCGGTGCTGCGCCGCGGGCTGTCCGAGATGGTTGGGGACGCGCTGCGGGCGGCGCGCCTGATGGCCACCCTCGTCGAGGTGGAGATCGCCCGCGGCGACGTCGCTGCGGCCCGGACGGCCGCCGGCGACCTGCGGGTCGTCGCCGACACCGTCGATCTCGCCGCGGTGCAGGCCGCGGCCGAGACCGCGGCGGGACGGGTGGCGGCCGCCGCAGGCGACGACGCCGGGGCGCGGGCGGCGTTCGCCGCGGCCAAGGCGTTGCTGGCCGACGGCGACAGCCCCATGGCCCTGGGCACCGTCCGCCTGGCGCTGGCGGGGACGCTGGCGGACGGCGGCGACATCCCGGCGGCCGTGGCCGAGGCCCGGGCGGCGCTGGCGTGCTTCGAGCGGATCGGCGCCCGACCCGCCCGCGACCGGGCCGATGCCCTGCTGCGCTCGTGGGGCGACACCGGGCGCTCCCGACCGCGTGACGTCGGCGCCGCGGTCGGCGCACTGACCAGGCGCGAGCGCGAGGTGCTCGACGCGGTCGCCCGGGGGCTCACCAACGCCGAGATCGCGGACCACCTCTTCATCTCGACCAAGACGGTCGAGCACCACGTGGGTCGTGTCCTCGCCAAGCTGGGGGTGCGCAGCCGGGCCGAGGCGGCCGCGCTGTCGGTGCGCCTGGCGGCCGGCGAGAAATAGGGGTCCGGCATCGGGGGTACGCCCGACGTCCGGTCGCCGCCCCCGGCGCATGCTGGTCGCGAGGCCGCCACAGCGGGCGGCGGCACCGACGAAAGGCCAGCGCAGTGGAGACCACCATCGACGAGATCGCCCCCGACACGTTCAGGCTGTCGACCCTGATCCCCGACGCCGCACCCGGCGGGCTCACCTTCAACCAGTTCCTGGTGCGCGACGAGCAGCCCTTCCTGTTCCACACGGGCATGCGGCAGCTCCATCCGCTGGTGTCGGCGGCGATCCAGAGCCTCGTCCCCCTCGCCGAGCTGCGGTGGATCTCGTTCGGGCACGTGGAGGCGGACGAGTGCGGGGCCATGAACCTGCTGCTCGCTGACGCCCCCGGCGCCGAGGTCGTGCACGGGAACATGGCGTGCCTGCTGTCGCTGAGCGACATGGCCGACCGGCCCCCGCGGGGCATGGCCGACGACGAGGTGCTCGATCTCGGATCGCATCGCCTGCGGTTCCTGCCCACGCCGCACGTGCCCCACAACTGGGAGAGCGGGCTGTGGTTCGACGAGACGACCGGCACGCTGCTGGCCGGCGACCTCTTCACCCACACGGGCGCCGTGCCGGCGCTGACCGAGTCCGACCTCGTCGAGCCGGCGCTCGAGACCGAGGCGCTGTTCCACAGCACCTCGCTCGGCCCGGCGGTGCCCTCCACACTCGAGCGGCTGGCCGCCCTGGCCCCGACGACGCTAGCCGTGATGCACGGCTCGTCCTACCGGGGTGACGGCGCCACCCAGCTCGAGGCGCTCGCCGCCGGCTACGCGGCGGCGACGGCGGAGGCGATGTCCTGACCCGATAGCCTGACCGCCGGGTCAAGTCACGAGGGGGGCGCCATGGCGTCGGATCGACCAGACCAGCTGCACACGACCGCTCGGCGGCTGCGCGAGCTGGTCGAGCCGCTCGCAGCTGCGGTCTACTTCGCGCCCGAGGCACAGCAACGCTACGAAGCGCTGGGCCTCAACTACTTCGAGGGCTACTTCTGCAGTCGCAGCGCCCCCCTGGGGGCGGCGCCCTGGCGCGTGGTGTCGGGCGTGTTCGCTGCGTTCAAGCCGGCGGTCGTCGAGCGCGCGGTCACCGGTGGCTGGCAGAAGGCCGAGCCGCAGGCCCTGCTCGATGCCCGCCTGGCCGGGGCGCGCGATCAGTTCGCGCGCATGGTCGGCGAACCGACCGCGGCGATGGTGGCGGCCGCGGACGTGCTGCTCGAGCTGACCGAGGGCGTCGACATGTCCGGTCGACCGCTGTTCGCCGGCCTCGCGGGCCTGCCGGTACCGGGCGCAGACGACCCGGCCGGACGTCTGTGGCGGGCCGCCGACCGGGTGCGCGAGCACCGGGGCGACGGGCACATCGCCGCCTGGATCTCGCGGGTCGACGCCACCGAGATCACCGTGCTCACCGAGCGGTGGTGGGGCATCGAGCCCGGCAGCTACGTGTGGACGCGCGGGTGGGACGGCGACGACGTCGCCGCCGCCCGCGCCCGGCTGACCGAACGCGGATTGCTCGACGGGGAGGGTGACCTCACCGACGCCGGCCGGGACCTGCGGGAGCAGATCGAAGCCGCCACCGACCGGGCCGAGCGCGACCTCGTCGATCGCCTCGGCGACCGCGCCGACGAGCTGTTCTCCACGCTCGCGCCGTGGTCGCGGGCGTTGGTGGGCGAGGGCGGCTACCCCGCCGACGTCTCCGCCATGTTCGGCTGAGCGCGTCGGTCGCCTAGTGGCGCGCGGTCGGCTGGCCGTGGGTGGTGTACCACGGGTGGTGCAGGTCCATGTACTGCAGGTCGTGCATGTGGGCCTCGTCCATCTGCGCGCGCAACGGTTCCGGCGTCTCGGCCGGCTCGTGCTCGCGCGCCGTCGACTCGTCGGTGAAGGCGACGGTCTCGACGAAGGTGCCGTCGTCCTCGATCGCCAGCGTCGCGCCCACGATCTCGGGACGGGCCTCGTGCAGCGTCTCGCCGCTCTGCTCGAACAGCTCGCGCATCCGGGCGGGGTCGTCGACCTTGCCCTCGATGATCTGCACGAACCCGGCATCGTCCGAGCCGCCGCCCAGCATCACCGACACGTCCCGGCAGTCGTGGAACTCCACCGGACCGTCGAACAGCTGCTCGGTCTCCGACCACCAGCGCCCCTGCTCGGGCCGGTCGGAGTTGGCCCTGGCCGCCTCCTCGGACGCGAAGCGGACGACGCCGACGAACCTGCCGTCGTCGGTGAAGCCGTACGTGCCGCCGAGCCAGCCCTCCGCGCCCGGCTCGCAGTCGGTGCGCCACCGTTCGATCGCGTCGCGCATCTCGGCTTCCCTGCTGCACGCGCCCTGCATGATCTGTATGAACATGATCAAGCCCTCCTGCCTCGTGCCGACGTTCGCCGACTTCGACCCTGTCGACGGTAGGCCTGGTGAGGGGATCCGTCTAGGGCTCGCCCTCGCGGGCGGCGAGGGCCCGGCGGTCGACCTTCAGCATCGGCGTCAGCGGCAGCTCGGCGACGATGCGGACGGCCTCGGGCATCTTGTAGTCGGCGATCCGTCCCCGCAGGAACCCCTGCACGTCGGCCAGCGTCGGAGGAGCGGCCGGGTCGCGAGGCGCCACGACCGCCACGCCGATCTCACCCATGACCGGGTCGGGGCGGGGCACCACGGCCACCTCGGCCACCGCCGGGTGGGCGGCGAGGGCGGCCTCGACCTCGGCGGGATACACGTTGTAGCCGCCCCGGATGAACATCTCCTTGACGCGGCCCGCCAGCCGGACGAGGCCACGCTCGTCGATGCGGGCCAGATCACCGGTGCGCAGCCACCCGTCCACGATCGTCGCCGCCGTCGTCTCCGGGTCGCGCCAGTAGCCCGACATCTGCGTGGGCGACCGCAACCACAGCTCGCCGACCTCGTCAGCGGCAAGAGGCCGCCCCTCCTCGTCCCGCACGGTCACCTCGATTCCCGGGCGGGGTCGGCCGACCGAGTGCAGGGCCTCGTCGTCGTCGGCGTCGAACGCGGTGCCGGTGCCGCAGCCCCCTGACTCGGTCGACGAGTAGCGGATCGAGTAGGCGGCACCGAAGCGCTCGCGCGCCGCGGCCACCAGCGCGGGCGGCGACGCGGCACCCCCGACGACGATCGTCTGCACGTGGTCCCAGTCGTGGCGCGCCGCCTCGGGCGAGCGCACCATCAGCGCCAGCTGGGGGGCGACGCCGCCGATCGTGGGCATGCGCTGCTCGGCGATGGTGCGCAGCGCGTCGTCGGCGCGCCAGCGCCCCAGGATGTGGGTCCGCGTCGCCAGCCGCAGGTACCACGGCAGCTTGGTGGTGATGCCGATGTGGGCGAACTGGGTCGACGCCAGCATCGGGGGGCCGGGCCGTCCGGGGGGCGCCCAGCCCCCACCGGTGTCGGTGATCGCCACCGCCTCGAGCTGGCGCTCGCAGAACAGGGCGGCCTTCGGCAGCCCGGTGGTGCCGGAGGTGAAGACGATGGCGACCGGCCGGTCGCCGTCGTCGGGCAGGGGGTGGGGGGCGCCGTCCCGGTCGACGATCGCGGTCCCGGCCCGGAGCAGCTCGCCCAGCTCGCCCGGATCGGTCAGCACGATCGCGGGGTCGGCCAGCGCGACCAGTGCCTGCTGCTCCGGGGGCGCCAACCGGGGGTTGACGCCGGCGGTGATCGCCCCCAGCTTGGCGGCCGCCGCGTACGCGATGACGTAACCGGTGTCCGAGGGCAGGCGCAGCACCACCCGGTCGCCCTCGCCCACGCCCCGGGCCGCGAGCCCGGCGGCGACGGCGTCGGAGCGGCGGTCGAGGTCGCGGTAGGAGACGGGGGAGCCGTCGGGGTCGACGAACGCGGGCAGGTCGCCGAACCGGCGCGCGGCTTCCCGGACGGTGGAGGCGAGCACGGCGGGCTGTCAGATCCGGCTCTCGTCGAGGGTGGCGAGGTCGAGGTGCAGCATGCGGGCCGCGTTGGTGCGCATCACCTTGTCGACCACGTCCTGGGGCACGCCCGCCATCAGCTCCTCGGCCACCTTCTTCGTGTGCGGCCAGGTCGAGTCGGTGTGCGGGTAGTCGGTCTCGAAGGTGACGTTGTCGGGGCCGACCACGTCGATGGACTCGATGCCGTGGCGGTCGCGGAAGAAGCAGCCGTAGATCTGCCGGTAGTAGTAGGTGCTCGGCGGCTCGGGGACCAGGTCGTGGGTGTGGGCCCAGGCCCGGTGCTCCTGCCACACCGTGTCGGCCCGCTCGAGGATGTAGGGGATCCAGCCGATCTGGCCCTCGCTGTAGGCCAGGGTCAGCTCGGGGAACTGCACGAGCTTGCCGGAGAACAGCCAGTCGCTCATCGACGCCATCGCGTTGTTGAAGCTGAGCGTGGCGGCCACGCCCGTGGGGGCGTCGGACGAGGTGGCGGGCATGCGCGACGACGACCCGATGTGCATGTTGATCGTGGTCTGCGTGTCCTGGCAGGCCGCGAAGAACGGGTCCCACTCGCCGGAGTGGATCGACGGCAGCCCGAGGTGCACGGGGATCTCGCTGAAGCACACCGCGTGCACGCCCCGCTCGCTGTTGCGGCGCACCTCCGCGGCGGCCAGCTCCGCGTCCCACAGCGGCACGATGATGAGCGGGATGAGGCGGCCGCCAGAGTCGCCGCACCACTCCTCGACCATCCAGTCGTTGTAGGCGCGCACGCACGCCAGCCCGAGGTCGCGGTCCTTGCCCTCGGAGAAGGTCTGCCCGCAGAAGCGGGGGAAGGTGGGGAAGCACAGCGAG